>JAGRBY010000537.1 GCA_020433835.1 Anaerolineae bacterium
GACCGTCGCTCGGGCCGATTGCCGTCGCCCCTACGCTATCTTTTCAACCCAACAAAGTGGGAAGGTGGGAATAAGGGGTAGGGAGTAATGCCTTTCATTAATTCGTTACCATGCTCTGCGTGATAATGCCTACGAGGAGTTTCCTATGGACAAACAAACCTGGCAGCAGCAGCTGCAAAACCGAGCCGAGCAGTTCAAAGCCTGGCTGGCCGACCGCGCCGACCGGGACGCGCCCTACGTCGTCTACGGCGGGCTGATGGCCTCGACGCTGTGGCCGCTCATCGATATGGTGACCCAGACCGGCAGCGTGTGGCCGGTTGGTATGGCCTTGGGGAGCGCGCTGGGAAGCACTGCTGGCAGCGTTGGCGCAGGCTTGATCGCCAACCAACTGGAAGCCTGGAAAGGCCGGGCCGACCGGCTGACCCAGGACGAAGTAGCCGAGTGGGTAACCACCCAGGCAGCGACGAACAGCGACCTGCGCGACTTGTTCAACAGTCTGCTGGTTGAACTCAACAGCGTAGCGGCGCTCTCACCCAACCTGACCACCGCTGACCGGCAGCGGCTGGCCGACACCCTGCGGCAGGAGCTGGCCCAACTCGGCACGCCGTCGAACACGATTGAGACCATCATCGGCAGCGGCAACCTCGTCATCCAAGGCAGCGACCTGAGCGGCGGCGATAGATCGGTCGTGGGCAGCAACGCGGGCCGGGATATCATCACCGGCGATAACAATAAGATTTCATACACCACTATCGAGCAGCAGACCATCATCTACCCCGACGACTCCGCCGAGGTGCGGCGTGACAAGCTCAAGCGGCGCTACCTCAGCCGGTTGGCCCACCGCTGCAACCTGCTGCCGTTGGCGGTACTGGGCGGCGAGCAGAGTACCAAGGAGACCGTCTCGCTGGAGGATGTGTATATCTCGCTGGACACACTGACCCGCGTGTCGCTGACTGAGGTCGAAATAGGAAAGCTGCACGATCCGTTTGTAGTGCTGCAAACGAATCGGCCGCTTGCGGTAATAGAAGTGGCGACCCAGCACCGCTACCTGGCGCTGCTGGGCGATCCGGGCAGCGGTAAGAGTACGTTTGTGCAGCAGGTGGTGGCCAAGCTGGCGCAGGTGCGGTTAGGGTTAGCTCGACCGCTGGACGGCTGGCCGCAGCAGCCTTGGCCTATACTGACCCTGCTGCGTGACCTGGCCCCCCGTCTGCGCGACCTGCCGCTGGCTGAGCCGCCGACCGAGCGGCAGGAACGGGCGCTGGTTGAAGCCGTTAAGGCCCAATGGCAGGCCGATTTGCAGAAGCTGGAGGTGGCCGATTTGGCTGCTGACCTGGCCCACCTGTTGGCCGATGAAATGGTGGTGCTGGTCTTCGACGGGCTGGATGAGGTGCCGGAGGGGCTGCGCCGTCACGTGCGGCTGGCGGTACAGGCGGTGCTTAAAGCCTATCCGGGCATTGCGCGGGTTATTATCACCTGCCGTATCCGCTCCTACGTGGGGGCGGCGGTGCTGCCGGCCTTTGACCACCACACCTTGGCCCCCTTTGACGAGGCGAAAATCAAGGCTTTCGTTGGTGCTTGGTACCAAACCCAGGCCGATCTGGGGCGGCTAACCCCGGCCCAGGCCGAGGAGCGAAGCGCCGACCTGCGGCAGGCCGCGCTCTCCGACGCGCTGCGAGAGTTGTCCTCCAACCCGATGCTGCTGACGACGATGGCCATCATCCATCAGCGCGACGCCGAACTGCCCCGCGAGCGGGTGCGGCTGTATGACGAGGCGGTCAAAGTGCTGCTGGGCCGCTGGCAGCGGCACAAAGAGATCGAGGTTTCCGATCAACTGCAAGCAGTGCTGAGTGACCCGTTGAAGCTGCGCCGTATCATCGAGCGGCTGGCCTACGAAATCCACCGGCGGCAAAGCCAAAGCCGCCGCGCCGACGCGACCAACCAGGGCGACCTGCCCCGAATGGATGCCCTCCTGCTGTTGGAAGAGACACACTACCTGGGCGATCTCAGTCTGGCCAGCCAGTTCTTGGACTATGTCGACCAGCGGGCCGGGCTGCTGCAAGGGCGCGGCGGCGAAGAGGGTAACAAAGCCGCTATCGCCTATACCTTTCCCCACCGTACCTTTCAGGAATATTTAGCCGGTTGCCATCTGGTCAGCGGTCGCAGCGTCAGCCGCGAATATTGGCAGCGGGTGGCCGAGGGGGACTTCTGGACTCTGGCCGGGCAGATGGGGGCGGAGGAATTGCTGTTCAATCGGCGCAATCTCGAAAACCTGCTCGACCTGGCCTACGCCCTATGCCCAACGCGGGAGCCGGCTTCAGACATAGAGTGGCGGGCGGCGGTCTGGTCGGGCCAGATGGCGGTGACTTTGGGCCAAGCCGCGATTGAGGCCGATGCCGGTACGCCGGATGGTGGACTCCGTTATTTCCAACGATTGACCAAGCGTCTTCAGCAAAGTTTGGGTGCGACGGAGGTGAAGGCTATTGAGCGGGTCGAGGCTGGTCGGACGCTGGGACGACTCAACGCCGACGACCGCCCCGGCGTGGGTTTACGCGCCGATGGTCTGCCGGATATAAGCTGGTGCGATATCCCGGCCGGGTCGTTCCTCTTCGGCGATTACAAAAAGGAAGTCACCTTGCCGGCCTTTCGGATGAGCCGCTATCCGATAACCAACGCGCAATTTGACGCCTTTGTGCAGGATGGCGGGTATACTGAGCAGTGGCGGTGTTGTTGGACGGAGGTCGGTTGGAAAAATAAGGGTGACCGGCAAATGCCGCTCAAAGAGGGTGGCGTTTACGACCTGCCCAATCATCCGGTGGTGGTGGTCAGTTGGTATGAAGCCGTGGCCTATTGCCGCTGGCTGACCGTTCGCCTGCGGGAGCGGGGAGAATTGGCTGGGAACGAGGAAGTCAGCCTGCCGACCGACAGTCAGTGGGAGAAAGCCGCGCGGGGGACGGATGGGCGTGAATATCCGTGGGGAGATGAGGCTGATCCTAACCGCGCCAATTACGACGCTACCGGCCTGGGAACGACCAGCGCGGTGGGCTGCTTTGCCCAAGGCGCAAGCCCTTATGGCTGTTTGGATATGAGTGGCAATGTGTTGGAGTGGTGCCGGACGAAGAATAAAGACCTTAGTGATAATGATCTTGAAGGAACAGCCGGGCGGGTGGTGCGCGGTGGCTCGTGGGACAACGATCTTAGCCGCGCCCGCGCGTCGTATCGCAGCTGGGGCGGCCCTAGCCTCCGTAACAACAACTTCGGTTTTCGGGTGTGTCGGCCCCCTTCTCAATGAGTTTCTGGCCACTGTCCGGGCGGTGCGGCGGAGCCGCAGGCGCGTAGCGCCAGCCCCCTTGTCTTTCGTTCCCCACGCTCCGCGTGGGAACGCCTACGGCCTGCGCCTGTAAGCGCTTCCCTCACCCCCAACCCCTCTCCCTCAGGGAGAGGGGAGTCGCGTTCCCCACGCTCCGCGTGGGAATGCCTACCGCGTGCGCCTGTAAGCGCTGACAGCATTTCGATGCCAACGAAGAGCTGACAGCTTTTACAAGACTCTACTGGGCGTAAGGTTAGGGCCGCTGGCAACATACCGTACACCCCACGGTACTTTCGAAAAGCTGTCAGCTCTGGCCCAGGCGTCGTCGATAACCCCGGTAAGGCAGTCGGCTACCGGGAAAGTGCCGTCTGAGGCGCTGGCAACGGGGGCGATCTAGTGACCGGTAGGTGTCTGAGAGCCAGACAATGGGGGTGATCTAGTTCGGGGTAGGTGTCTGGGAGCCAGACAGCAGGGGTGATCTAGTTCGGGGTAGGTGTCTGAGAGCCAGACGGGTGGGGGGATCTAGTCCCCGGTAGGTGCCGGAGGCTCAGACAACAGGGGTGATCTAGTGCTTGGTAGGTGCCGGAGAGCCAGACAGGTGGGGTGATCTAGTCCGGGGTAGGTGCGGGAGAGCCAGGCAACAGGGTGGCGGTATCCCCGGATGGCGTAGGGGCGACGGCAATCGGCCCGAGGAATGGGGGAGAACCACACGGCCCCAATCCGATTGCCTCGCCCGTGGTCGGGGTAAGTGGCGTAAGGGCTACTAACGACCGGGTCATTCCCCCGGCGGGCGAGGCAACCTCATTGGGCAAGCCGTCGCAAAAGGAAAATACGTTGAGGTTGCCATCGCCCCTACCGGGCGCTCCCGATGGCCCTGCGGCCCACTCTCCATCGCTTCGTTCAAAATTGTAAGCCTTGCTGGACAAGTTAGAAAAAGCTGGATATACTGGAAAATACGTCTAGCGTCAGTAGACAGTACCTGGGTACTCTATCTAACAACACAATTTCAATCATCCAAAGGAGCCAGCATATGGTCACCAACAAGTTTGATTCCATCAGCAAACTGCATCTGGACTACCCTGAGAAGGAGAAACCGCTTAAGGTTGTGCGTACGGTCAAAGACTGTATCAGTTACGAGCACAGCCGGCCCCCGGAAGAGCAACTGCCGCACACACCTTTTTTGGTAACGTTGCTGCAGCAGTGGGACGAAAACAACCAAAAACGCCGCACCGGCGAAGCGCAGCGGGCCGAGGCGGCCGAAATGGTCCACCAGCTCGATCAGGAGATGATCGAATTGGTTCGTTACGCTCGTAAAACCCTCGACGCAACATTTCCCAAGAACCCATCGAAAGCCAAGGCTTGGGGCTTTGAGACCAAGCAGTCTACCCAGAATATCTTGCTGCCCCAAACCCGCGACGCGCATCTGACGCTGCTGGATGTCTACATCGCCAAAGAGCAAAGCCGCCCCGAAGCAGAACGGTTCAGCAGCCCCGACCTGGCCGACGTCACGCGCGTTCGCGACGCGCTGCGGGAGCAGTTGAAAATTCGCCAGGCCGGTCAAAATCAGCGGGAAGAAGCCGTGGCCAACAGTTACGTCATCGCCGCTAAAATGTACAACTACCTGCAATCCATCGTAACGCACCTGCTGACCTTTAAGTTTGATTTTACTCTAACGCTGGAGCTGCAAAAATGGGGTTTTGATGTCGGCCAGCGCCGTACGACCTCTTGGGAGGAGGAAGAAGAAGCGATGACCGCGCCGCAAGCTGCGCCGGAAGCGACCCCCGAAGCGTCGGCCCCGGAAGCCGCCCCGACCAACGAGACGTATACCAATGGTTCCTCAACCAA
>JAGRBY010000538.1 GCA_020433835.1 Anaerolineae bacterium
TATCGCCAGCATGGTGTCGATAGTGGCCGCAGCGGCTTCGTATTGACCCAATTCAATCTGCGCGTCGGTGATGATGCCGTAGACCCGCACATTGTAGGGATTAATTACCTTGGCTTGCTCGCCCCAGACTAATGCGGCTCGAAAATCGTGGCGAGCCAGCGATAGGAGACCTTGACCAATCAACGCGTCGAAATTTTGGGGATCATTTACCAGCGCAGTCGTTAATGCCGCCTCGGCCTGATTGTACAGCGACGCATCGCCGGTGATTGCCACTCGTTCCAGTAATGCCAGCCCCAATTGGGCATTTACGGCGGCATTATCGGGCTGTTGGCGCAGTTGTTCTTGAAAATGGGCGATACGGGCTTCGGTTGTCGTCAAAGATCGCAATCCCAGGCGCGGATTCATATCTGCCGACAGCGATGGTCGCGGAAAGAAGAGCCGAACGGTCATCGCCCCACCCAAAACGAGTAATGAGACGGCCAGCAGCCAAAATGAGCGATAAAGGGAACGATTGGGCATAGATAACTCCTTAATCCAGACCTGACAGGTTTTACACGATCAACTTTAACGAAGGGTATCATCCGAAAGCATTTTATCCTCCACGCAAAGTCTTCTTCGAAAACCTGTCAGGTCTTAGCAATCCATTTCGGCGTAAGTTTAGTTAGCGTTCTTTCTTATCATCGGAAAATAACCGGCAATACCGAAAAGACCGTGGCTATTCTCATAACCGGGATGGGGTGTGCCCATGTACGGGAATTCGCTCAAACAAGACACGTCATTGGCGTCGACACCGTCGCCAAGCAGGTTATTGGGGCTGAGGTTCTTAAATTCGGGCACGCTGCCGCCAAATGTGGTCGATAAGAAGTCGCCATAGCCTTGAGCCACGGCACGCAGCGCCATATCGGTGACATCGTCCTCTAAACGGCGGCCGTTGGGAAATGCCGTCAAATCACCGGCATCGGTCGGGCCGGAAGCCGGATCATTGAACAGACCGAGCGGATCGCCTTCGCATGCGCCTTCCGTCGGTTTGATGGCGGTGTTGAGCCGCAGTTGTTCCGATGGATTGGCCGCGGATTGGCTTTGTTGGTTAACGCCCGGAATACCCTGCAAGAAAACGGTCACCAAATCATCGCGGCTGCTTTCTTGCACCGTTTCGAGAGCGCCGCCGTACAAAAGATTCATCAATGCGGCCAATTCAGGGTCGGTTACGCGCGAAACGACCGCCGGCACGGTCGCATCGACATTGGGCGCAACGCTATTGAAGACATCTTTGAGCGCCAGGCTCATAACCACCTCATTTACCAACGGATTACCTAAACGAGACACTTGTACGCCGTTTCTTTCCGCTGTTGACCAAACACCAATCACACAATCGGTATCGGTGGCGTTATTCGAGCAGCCACCGGCGACAAGGTCGCTAATAGGCACTTGAATGGCCGTAGCATGGGCATTAAAACCTTTTAAGACATCTTGGCCGTCGTCCACGGGCAATGAGATGGCATGGGCGTTGTTAAAGGGGCGCAAACCGGCTAAATCGAAGATGGAACCGACATCGACAAAGAAAGGATCGTCGCGCTGGCCGGTAAACTCTTTATATCCGCTCGGAAAGCCGTCGCCGGAGTCGCGCACGGCATTTTCGGCGATAGACTCGTAATTATCGGTCGAACGGGGGCCAATATTGTCGGGAACCATCACAAATGGACCGGCTTGGAAGTCAACCGTGGCCGCACCGCCGGGATCGATAATTTTAGTGACGGTGTAGGTTTGACGCAAGTTAAAATCGCTGTCACTTTCGTAGTTGCTGCCGATAGGGCCGGTATTATAAAGGAAGGTGCTGTCATTTTGCGGGGTAAGGGCTGAAAAATCCCATTCGTACGTAATATCGGCAAAAGTGTCGCCATCCTGGTCGATATTGATCAAATAGCGGGCGTTAGGGTCGAAATGGTAGAAATTTGGCCCACCGCCCGGCTCTTCGAACGGAATCCAGGTGGCGATGAGCGTTACCGTGTCGGTAGCGTCGGGGCTGACAAAAGCATAGACATCGAGGTTGTCAACCGTGGGATCGCCGGAAATTAAGGGCGCTTCGCGGTGGCTGGAGGCATTACCGGGCTGCGGAACCATAATGATGAGCCATGCCGCCAAAAGCGCGGCCAACGCGAGGCAAAAACAGAGTACGATACCAACATAGCGCAAAACGCGCCGATGAATGAGCGTTTGAAAAAGCATTGGGTTGTTCTCCTAAACATTGTATCCAGACATTGTTTGAATAAATACCATACGGACTTTTATAACCAGATGAGTTTGAAAGCAGAACTTTTGCGCAAAATGGCCCGTCATTCCCGCATGCTTTTAGCGGGAATCTATCTTTGTAGCCCCTGATGGATGCCCGATAAAGACATGCGGGCATGACGGGCCTGAAAGGTTTATTTTCATTCTGTTTTCAGTATAGAACTAACTGTACAGCGGCATCACCTCCTTGTTTTGGGCTATGTTCCTTCATATAAAAGCGCGGTCGATGAAGAGAAGCTATATATCACGAAACGAATGGACAGGAGCGACAAAGCTTGCTTTGTCATCTGCGTTGGGAACAAAGTAAACTTTGTTGCTCCGGGTTTTTACTTTTAGAAAAATCCGCAACGGCGATAAATCGCCGTGCTATCAACGGCACCCCATAAATGGGGTTTTTATAAAGCCGAATTTGTCCGGCGCTGTTGAATAGCTCTGCGATTTATCGCGGAGCGGGCGGTGATAGTCTCATTGGGTCGGATAGCGCTAACCATTGAACAAACTTGTCTGCGTTAGGGCCTGAATGGTTACCCCCAGACCAACCAACGTAATAAAGAGAGCGCTGGCGGCGGGTAACACCTGAAACCAGCGACCGTGGCCGATAAACGCTTTGAGACGGTGATTGTTCTGCGAAAATTGCTCAAAAAGGGAGGCCGCCTGCACCCAAACCACGCCAATAATCGTAAGCACGCCGGCCAGCCCCAAACTAAAGGCAATAACCAGCAGCAGCCCAAAACCGACGCGTTGAAGAGCAATCGCGCTGAGCATTACGACTAAGGCCGAGGGACACGGAATAAGTCCGCCGGAAATGCCGAGTGCCAGCAAATTACGCCAGGTAATGGTGGTATTCGGCACATGACTGTGGCCGTGGTCGTGATCGTGCGCGTGATCGTGATAATGATGGTGATGATGGTCGTGTTGATGGTCGTGAGGGTGATGATGGCCGTGATCAGCGTGATGATGGTGCTGATGCGGCGTGTTTTGACCGAACAAGCCCCCTGCCAGCCGATGGCGAAAGAGTGACAGGCCGATACTGACAACCAGCAGCCCGGAAAGGACACCTAACCAGGGATAAAGCTGTTCCGGCACAATATAACGTGAAGCGAAGAGCGTTAGCAGCCCCAACAGAAAAACGCCGGTCGTGTGGGTCAACGTGGTAGCTAATCCCAGGAAAACGGCCTGTTGAACGGTGCCGCGCGAGCCAATAAGATAAGCAGCGACAATCGTTTTGCCATGACCCGGCGTTAAAGCGTGCGCCGCGCCCCATCCGAACGCAGCCAGCAAGGCCAGCAGCAAAGCGCCCGGTCCCAGCGCCGGAATGGTGATAAGCGCGGCAAACGGATCGTTTGAGGGCGATGCAGCGGGCGACGGCACGCTAGAGGGTGATGAGGCGGGAATTGAAACCGGCGCAGCGCCCAATTCGAAGCGAAACGCGGCGTGATCGGCGGTGGGCGGGCTTTGCAGTAGATCGTCGGGATAATGGCGCAGCGCGTCGCTGATATCGGTCGTGGGCGCAGATGAATCGAGTAAACGGATGCCGGAAGCCGGTTCGACGACGATTTCTTGCCAGCCGATACGCTCGGCGTAGTTGTTGTCCCGATAATCAACCTGCCACGGCCCATTTTGCTCAGGCAAAGCGGCAATAGCGTTGATTTCTATGCGCAACGTTTCTAATCCGCCCTGCCCCGGCTCAAACGTCAACGAGGGGGCGGTCGGTTCCACAAGCAGATCAATTTCGCCCGCCCGCAGTTGAATATTGTCGCGCCAGGTCGTTAGGAAGCGATTAAGGTACTGTTCGCGCTCGGCAGGGTCGATACGGTTGTTATTATTGGTATCCAGCTCCGAATGGAGTTGAAAGGTGGGGATTTCGGCCATATCGATGACGTAATAGAGCCGAATGTGGTCGGTTTCGAGCGTGAGCCGGCTGTAACGGTTAATCGTGAAATTTCCCAACGGGTGGGCCAGAGCTGACGCCGGGAAAAGCAAAAAGATCAGCAGTCCGGCCCCGATAAGCCAACGTCGGAATCGAATAAGGTCGTTCATTCCTCCATCCTCTCGTAATGCCATAGTGCGTAGTGCGTATTGCGAAGTGCGTAGCATTATCAGTTATGATGCACTAACGCACTACGCACTACACTTGGGTAATTTCAATTCTTAGATTTATCTGGCGGCAGATGTACTACACCTTAAATGAAGACAGGTGAGATTTGAGGTAGGTCACTTTGTCATGCCCGAATGGTTTTATCGGGCATCCACTTGGCGCAAACGAATGGATTCCCGCTAAAAACGTGCGGGAATGACGCTCGAAAACCTCGAAAAACTTATTTAACGCTGTATGTACTCTGAATATCAAACAACCATAGTGTAGCGGAGGTCGCTGTTCATCTTACAGGTCAAAAGATGCTCATTTTTTGCTCATTTTTGGGTGATGGTGAGGCAAGGAGGGGATTATCGGTGGGGAGAGAGTCAGCATTGAATGAATTCAATGCCTGCTAGGGAAAACGTGTTTGAAACACGTTTTTTTACCAACAGTATCATTCATTCGGGGGCTAGATGCCGATTTCAGAGATTTTTTGTTCTTTAGCAATCAAACGAATAACGAAACCAAAGAGCGCGAGGCTAAAGCCATCGTGCTAAAAGGGCGAAGGACGCTGAAGCGTCCTAATTAGACGAAAGCCTAGCCCACACGGGCTTTGTTCTCTCAGCACGGCTCTTTAGGCCCGTGACCAGGGGGTTGGGAGGTCGTACCTCGATTAATTCTTAATCAATGGGGCTTTTGGTCTGAGAACCCAGGTTTTTTTCTTTAGCTGGGCTAATATGCGCTTTTGCGAGCCTTTTTCGGCCCCGGTAGCTCTGCACTTAAC
>JAGRBY010000539.1 GCA_020433835.1 Anaerolineae bacterium
CTCCGGAAAGTAGTATCATTCGTGATTATGACATTAATGATTATAGAGTAAAAACAGAGCTAACCCGACAAAAGTTATGCAGTACCGTATTGGTAGCACTGCGCTCGTATTTTCATTTATGTATGCTTGAAGAATCTCAGGAAAAACTTCTATCTTTGTATCATGATCTTGAAGAGCATCACGCCAAGTTAAAAGCGGCTCATGAGTTGGTTAACCGGAGTCAGCAAGCCAATCAGGCAAAGTCGATGTTTTTAGCCAATATGAGCCACGAAGTTCGAACACCGCTGAATGCGGTTATTGGGATGACCAATCTGCTTTTAGATACAAAGCTTGATGGTGAACAGTTAGATTTTGTCCAAACTATCCGAGCCAGCAGCAAAACGTTGTTGACAGTCATTAACGATGTCTTAGATTTCTCTAAGATTGAGTCCGGCAAGCTTGAACTTGAGCTTATTCCTTTCAACCTTTATCAAGCGGTAGATCATGCTCTCGATTTGGTGGGCCTTAAGGCGTGTGATAAAAACCTGGATTTGATTTACCATATTGAGAAGCATGTCCCGGTTACTCTGGTTAGCGATGTTACGCGGCTACGTCAAATCTTGGTGAATTTGCTTTCGAATGCCGTTAAATTTACCGAGCGGGGTGAGATTGTGCTCTCGATTAATGCGGAACTGCTTACCCGCAACCAGTATCGTTTGATTTTTACCGTACGTGATACCGGTGTTGGAATTTCTCAGGATAAAATCTCTCAACTTTTCCAACCCTTTAGTCAGGCCGATAGCTCAATTTCTCGAAAGTATGGGGGCACAGGCTTAGGTTTGGTTATTAGCAAGCAGTTGGCCGAGATGATGGGGGGCACCCTATGGGTTGAAAGTGAATTGGGGCGCGGCTCAAAATTTTACTTTACCATTATCGCTTCAGCGGCTGAGAAAAGGCACAAACCGCCGGTTTGGTTGGGCAAACAAGCAGACTTTATAGATAAACGGGTGTTCATTGCCTGTTCCAATACAACGCAAAGCTCTATCTTAAAACAACTGACAGAGTGGTGGGGGTTGGAGGCCGTGTTTGCCTCATCAGGCAGCGATTTTAAGGAGTTAAATGGAGTACCATTTTTTGATGCTACTATTGTGGATTTGAAGCACGAAAATGGCGATGGGGTTGAATTAGTCAATCGTATCCGGCGGAATCAGCTCATCAGGCAAATGCCTATTGTGGCGTTGATTTGTCCTCATCAATCGAAAGCAGTACGTCACATTGATAGTGTTACTTATGTTACCAAGCCTATTCAGCCGGCCTCGCTTTGGGATGTGCTTCTAAAAGCTATGCGCAATGTTTCAACACCAGCTAAACGAGAAGCGCCAGCAAAACCCGTCAGCCCGGCGACAATGTCTGAATTTGATACAAAAATGGGTGAAAGCCATCCCCTCCGGATTTTGCTGGCTGAGGATAACGTTGTTAATCAAAAAGTAGCGACGATGCTTTTAAGGCGGCTTGGCTATCGGGTTGATGTGGTGGCTGATGGTATAGAGGTTATCGCCGCTCTGCGACGTCAAAAGTATGATCTAATCTTAATGGATATCCAAATGCCGGAAATGGATGGCATGGAGGCTACCCGTCAAATTCGGTATGAATGGCCAAAGAAAGAACAACCCTACATTGTGGCTATGACGGCAAATGCTTTGCATGGCAAGCGTGAGGAGTATCTGAAGGTAGGAATGGATGATTACGTGAGCAAACCGATTGAGATCAAGAAACTTATCGAGGCTTTGCAGCGGTGTCAACCATTTAAAGCGTAATCCACAATTGAGCCTTTCATAACAGTCTTTTCCTCTCTCACGTAACACTTTTATACATATTTCCCTTAAAGAATGAATAAATAGTAAAGGGACAAATCGCGTGAATGCTTCCGAGAATAGACAAATATTGGTTGTCCACGATAGCCCGGGATTACACCAGCAAGTTAAACAGACTGTGAAAAGCCTTGCGATCGAGAAAAAGGAAATTCACTATCTGGGTGCTTGGTCAATAGTAGAAGCGCAGCAACTTCTTGATGTACAGTCTGATATTGCCGTGATTATTTTTAATCTGTCAATCAAGGAGGCTTCTTCTGAAACAGCACAGCTTTTTATGCAATCTATTCGGCACAAGCCAGTAGTTCGCGTTATTCTGTATGTTGCAGATTTGGTTGAAGCAGAGACTTATTGTTGTAGTACAGGTCTCTTAAATGTAGCTCATATAAGGCTTAAATCTGATTGCAGTGAAACAAATCTGCGGCTCGACTTGACCATTGCACTTAAGAAATATGAACGTTTGAGTGCGCTTGAATACTCTAACCAAGGGCTGCATGAACGGTGCACATTGCAAGGGGAAGAAATAGAAGGGCTGAAAGAAATTGAGCGTGAAGGCGCTCCCTTTCGAGCAATTGTAGAAGCGACCAGTGATTTAGTGAGTATTGCTGACCTACAAGGAAGAATAAAGTATACCAATCTTGGTGGTCGGAAAATGGGTGGGATAAGCGAAGATGAAGATATAACAAAGTATAGCATTACCGACTTTTATTCAGAGGAGACAAGCCAGCAATTAATGCAAGAACTTTTGCCTCAGGTTATAGAGCATGGTATTGGTCAGGGAGAGTTTCCGATCACAACCAAGAGTGGCAAAGAAATTATGGTTGATCATGTGGTCCTAGCTCATAAATCATCCAATGGTGAGATAGAATTATTATCCACCATTGCACGTGATATCACCTCTTATAAACAATTGGAAGCGTCACTGCGGGCACGGAAAGAACTCTTGCGGTTGGTTATGAATAATATCCCGCAGTTTATATACTGGAAAGATCGCGGCTCTGTTTTTAAGGGCTGCAATCAGAATTTTGCTCGGGGGGCCGGATTTCATTCGCCACAGGATATTATCGGCAAAACAGATTACGATATGCCCTGGCGAGAAGGTGAGGCTGAATTCTACCAGATGCAGGATTATGAAATTATGCTGCGAGACAAGCCAGAATATCACATAATCGAGACGCAACTGCATGAGGATGGAACCCTGCGGTGGTTAGACACCAGCAAAATTCCCCTGCACGATGATCAAGGCAATGTGATAGGTATTTTGGGAACCTATGAAGATATTACGGATCGTATTGAGGCCGAAATTGCCTTGCAAGAATATTCAGGCCGCTTAAAGAAAATGGTTGATGAGCGTACTCAGGAATTATCACAAGCACTAGAGGATTTAAAGGCGGCGCAGCAGCAAGTGGTTGAAACGGAAAAGATGGCGGCGTTGGGCAGTTTGGTGGCTGGGGTAGCCCATGAGATCAGCACACCGATTGGTATTGGCGTAACGGCTGCATCTACATTGCAAGATGAAACCACAACTTTTTTAAATTACCACCAACAAGGACTCCTCAAGCGTTCGACACTGGACGACTATATCAAGACCGCCCAAGAGAGCACCCACTTGATTCTGAAAAATTTAACACGGGCCTCGGAGTTGGTACAAAGTTTTAAGCAGGTGGCTGTCGATCAAACAAATTTAGAGTATCGCCAGTTTGCTGTCAAAACGTATTTGGAAGAAGTACTGCGCAGTCTAAAACCACAGTTAAAACGCACAAAGCATGAAATAGTCGTGATCGGTGACGATGAATTGGTGCTAAAAAGTTTTCCAGGGGCGTTTTCTCAGATAGTAACCAATCTCATAATGAATTCTGTGCTACATGGTTATGATGATGATGATGCAGGATTGTTAGAATTTAAGCTTTTTCAACAAGGCGATAATTTGGTTGTTGATTATCGCGACGATGGGCAGGGCATTCCTGTTGAATATCATGATAAAATATTTCAACCGTTTTTTACAACAGCACGTGATCGCGGTGGTAGTGGCTTGGGACTTAATATTGTATACAACCTTGTTACTCAAAAATTGAAAGGGAGCATTACATGTAAAAGTGCATCGGGTGAGGGAACCCAATTTGTGATTAAACTTCCGTTGAAATTAAAACAGGCGGCCTCATGATACCAAGTACTGATAGTAAATCATGCACGCTTGCTCATAACCTCCCAGATTACCATATTCTCGTTGTAACCGAGACAGTGGAAACGCATAACCTTGTCAAACAAGCTTGTGAGCGCCTTAATGACCAAAAATTAACTTGCTTATGGGCCGCTTCAGTAGAAGATGCTGGGCCGATACTTAGAAATCAACCTGACATTACGCTGATTTTTCTTAACGTGACATTGCATAATAATCAAGTTAGCCCTGGCGTTATCAAGCAAATTCGCAGCGCAGCGCAGAATCAATCCGTTCAGATTATTTTATCTATAAGCCAAGCTGATGCAGCAACAGTTGAAAAGATTGTTCAAGAAGCTGAGATCGATAGCGTAATAGGATCATCCAATTTAACGGTGGAGCGGCTGGCGCTCGACCTTACGGTGGCTCTCCATAATTATCAGCAGCAGATGATGCTTGAGGCCGAAGATAAAGCATTGCGTGAACGAGAGGCTATTCAAAAACAGCACATCGATACCTTGAAACAAAGAGTGCGTGAGAACACGCAGTTTAAAGCTACCTTAGAAGCCACGAGCGATTTTGTAGGGGTTGCTGACCCTACAGGGCGAGTTTTTTATGTTAATGAGGTTGGTCGAAAGATAACTGGTTTTGAGCCTGAAGAAGATATAACAAAGACTATTATAGCCGACTATCATCCGGAAGAGGCCAATCGATTATTAAGGGAAGAGGCCTTTCCCACTATTCACGAGAAAGGCTATTGGAGCGGTGAGGTTGCCCTATTGACTCCGAATAGGGATCCAATCATAACCTCTCAAGTTATAATCGCCCAAAAAACTGAAGATGGCGAGGTAGAGTTTTTTGCCACAATTGCGCGTGATATCACCAATTATAAACGTCTGCAGGCTTCCCTCCAAGAGCAAGAAAAATTTTTGCAATTGATTGTAGATAATATTCCCCAATTTATTGTTTGGAAAGATTGCAACTTGACTTTTTTAGGGGCTAACCAAAATTTCGTTCGCGTCAATGGATTAACTTCTCCCCAGGAAGTTATTGGTAAAACAGGTAACGAGCTTTTATGGAAAAAAGAAACGGTAGATTTTTTCTATATAATGGACAAGAAAGTTATA
>JAGRBY010000053.1 GCA_020433835.1 Anaerolineae bacterium
CCGTTCGGCGCATTGGCTCTGCCGCGTTGGAACTGGCTTATGTAGCCTGTGGGCGAGCCGATGTGGCTTTTTTGGCGTTAGGCAGTGCCTGGGATGTCGCCGCCGGTATGATGCTTATCGAGCAGGCAGGCGGCTGCTATTTCCCCATTGAGCGGCTCGCCACGGGCATGTGGCCGCCGTCTCGCTGTGTAGCCACCTGTGCCGGTTTTGATATTAAGCAGTCCGTGTTAAACACGTTTTTTGAATAACCCAACCTTATCCTCCGTGAAAATAGCGCAATGAATCGAAAAATTTACGTGCCCACTGGTGGGCCACCTCAGATCAATCCGCCCAGTCGAGAAATTTACGGCTTTATGGGCCAAGAAAATATTTTTAAGATGCTCGAAGATTTTTATTTAGAGCTTGAGCAATCCTCTATTCGCCATCTTTTTCCTGATGACGTTGTTGCGGCGTCGCGAAAGTCAGCGGCTTTTTTTGTAGGCTTGTTGGGTGGGCCGCCCCTATACCAACAGCTCTACGGCCCGCCGATGATGCGGGCGCGCCATTTCCCCTTTGTTATTGATGAGGCAGCCCGCCAGGAATGGTTGGCCTGTTTTGATCGCGTTTTAGAAAATGCTGTCGAAAAGTACCACTTCCCGGAAGAGCATTTAGAAGGGTTTCGTGATTTTTTAGTGGGCTTTTCCAGTTGGATGGTAAACACCGCTTGAGAGACCGCTTTTTAGTTGCCAAAGCGCTAAAACTTTTTCGACATGGGGTAACAATGGGCAGCAGCGGCGATGGCCCAATAACGGCAAGGTACCCCCCATGAGTAAGGGTTGATTTTCGCACATTTAGCCATACAATAGAGAGTAAGGGTAGCATGGCAACCCTGTAAAAATGATCCTTTACCATGGCTCACTATGGCTAAATTAAGTAGAAAGCAAGTATTGACGATTGTTCAACTTGCCCTTGAAGATGGCGGCATCGCCGACCTGTCCCAGACCGATCTGTCCGGACTTGACCTGCATAATGCAACGTTGGTTATGGCTAATCTTAAGCAAGCCGATATGCGTGGCGTCAACTTGAGGCGTGGCTATCTGCTGGCAGCTAACCTGCGCGGGGCTAACCTGAGCCGCGCCAATTTAATTGGCGCAAATTTGAGTGGGGCCACGCTGCAAAATGCCAACTTGTGCCATGCTATTTTGAACGGAACCAACCTCTTTGAAGTGAATATGAGCCATGCCGACTTAACCGGCGCTGAGATGATTGGAGCCAATCTACGTGAAGCCGACTTAAGCGCCGCCAATCTCAGCCAGACCAACCTTAGCGGAGCTAACCTTAGCGATGCCCATTACAATTCCGCCACGCAATGGCCGCCCAAATTCGACCCCACTTCGGCCGGTGCTATCAATGAAGACGAATTGAAATAAAAAGTCAGGTGACAGTCACTTATTGGTCATAAATCGGCGTTGGATTAGTCCATAGGTCAATTTAAGGCGTTGAAGTGACTGTCACCTTTATCACTGCATAAGCCATAACCCGGACGAGCCAGAACCAAAAGTGCAATAAAAACCGCAAAGACGCAAAGGTCGCAAAGTTTTTCGATTTAATTTTTCTTGGCGAACTTTGCGCCTTAGCGGTTCGTTTTCTTGCTCAAAATGCAAGAAGTCGTTTGAGTAGATACTATACGCAGTATTTTTTTGTAGGCGACGGTAAGTTCCGCACTGCAAAACGAACGTCCATTCTCCTCAAGAAGTGACTGTCATGTTGTGCGTTAGCTTAACTGCATAAGCCTTATATGATTGATTGAAATTTCTTTTGACGAAATGATGAGATGTGTGTATTATATGAGGCCAGTTAGCCAGCCAAAGGCGCCTGTCTACCAATCTAAAAAGAGAGGTATGCCTATGACTGAAGTATCCTCACCCTCGGGTCCCGTTACATTCCAACCCCCTTTCACCCAATACCAGCTTGATGGCGCTTACGACGAATTATTTGAAGACAGTGGTTCCCCGCGCGGCCAATATCAAGCCTTGTATAAACGTTTGCTTGAACTACCCCCGGAAGAGCTGCAGCGACGCCAACAAGCCGCCGACGCCTCATTTCTTCATCAAGGGATTACATTTACAGTTTACGGCCGTGAAGAAGGCACCGAACGTATTTTTCCCTATGATCTTTTACCCCGTATCCTCACCAATGCTGAATGGAAGACCGTAGAGCAAGGTCTCACGCAACGCATTACGGCCCTCAATAAGTTTTTGCACGATCTTTATCATGATGCGCATATTCTGGCCGATGGGATAGTTCCTCGAGAACTTGTCTATAGCTGTAAACATTACCGGCGCGAAATGCGCGGTATTCAAGTACCTCGCGATATTTACATCTCAGTTGTAGGCACTGATTTGGTGCGTGTAGATGATGGTAGCTTTGCCGTTCTGGAAGATAACTTGCGTGTGCCGAGCGGGGTTTCTTACATGCTGGCCAATCGCCAGGTAATGAAGCGCGTTTTCCCCCACCTGTTTGGTAACTATGGGGTTCGGTCCATCGACCATTATGGGCAAGCTATTTTATCGACGCTTCGCTCTCTGGCCCCGCCCCATCGCGGCTCTGATCCCACCATTGTCTTGCTAACTCCCGGTGTCTACAACTCGGCTTATTTTGAACACGCCTTCCTGGCCCAGCTTATGGGTATCGAACTGGTCGAAGGGCGCGATCTCCTGGTTCACAATAACATTGTTTACATGCGAACAACCGCCGGCTTGCAGCGCGTTGATGTTATCTACCGTCGCATTGACGATGACTTTATCGACCCGTTAGCCTTCCGGCCGGACTCGATTTTGGGTGTGCCTGGCTTGTTTAATGCCTATCGGGCCGGTAACGTAGCGCTTGGCAACGCCATCGGTACAGGTGTGGCCGATGATAAAGCCATCTATGCCTATGTACCGGATATTATCCGTTACTACCTAAAAGAAGACCCCATCCTGCCCAACGTGGAAACCTATTTGCTCGATGACGAAAAGCAGCGTAACCATGTTATCGACCGTTTAGATCAACTGGTGGTTAAAGCCGTGGGCGAGTCGGGTGGTTACGGCATGTTGATTGGCCCGCACAGCACCGCCGAGGAGCGCGAAAAATTCAAGCAGCTTATTCTGGCTAATCCTCGCAACTACATTGCGCAGCCGACCCTCAGCTTATCTCGAGCGCCCTGTTTCATCGATCGGCAGGTTGAAGCCCGCCACGTAGATTTACGGCCATATATTTTATACGGTAAACGTGTTACCATCGTACCGGGTGGGCTGACGCGCGTGGCTTTAAAGCGCGGATCGCTGGTGGTCAACTCTTCTCAGGGTGGTGGCAGTAAAGATACCTGGGTGTTATACGAGTAACCGTCTCATCGTCCATGGGAACCATTTTTCAAACACTATTTTTTACAAAATTCGGATTGAACTGGGGAAAATTTCATGCTATCACGCGTTGCCGACAGTTTGTATTGGATGAGTCGCTACTTAGAGCGAGCAGAAAACGCGGCTCGTTTAATTGATGTACACTTGAGCCTTCGGCTTGATCAGTCGCCCGCCGTGGCCGGCTCTCGCTGGGAGCGGTTGGCGACGAGTTTGCAAACACCAATTCCGTCGCTGAAAGGTCAGGATGATGATTTTGAGATGGTGGCTTGGCTCACCTTCGATTCATCAAATTCAAACTCAATTGTAAGTTGCATTGGCGCGGCCCGCGAAAATGCCCGGCAAGTGCGCGAACAAATTAGTTCAGAAATGTGGGAACAGCTAAATCAGCTTTATCTATCGAGCAGACAGATTGATAGTGAAGAAATTTGGCTTTCCCAACCGCATGAGTTTTTTCAATCAGTCAGAGATGGCGCTTACTATTTTCAAGGCATTACCGACTCAACAATGAACCACGGTGAGGGGTGGCACTTCATCCAGATTGGCCGCTATATTGAGCGGGCCAAACTTATCGCCTTACTCCTCGACTCTCATTTTAGCACGTTCCATCGTAAGCCGGACTATGTGATCAATTCTGATGATTATCTGGAATGGGTCGGGTTACTGCAAGGTTGTGCGGCGTTTGATTCCTACCGTAAAGTCTATACGGCCGATGTAACGCCCCACCGCGTGGCCGAGTTCCTGCTGCTCAATCATGAGTTTCCGCATTCCGTCTGTTTTGCCGTCGAAGGCCTGCAAGATGCCCTCAATGGTTATGCCGAAGCGACAGAAACCCGTAAGGTAGGGCGCGTCTATCGGATAGTCGGCCGGCTGCGGGCTGCGCTTGACTTTGACCAGATTGATGAAATTATGGCCGATGGGCTGAAAAATTATCTTTTAGATATTCAGGAACAGTGTGCTCAAATCCACGATGCGCTCTATAAAATGTGCATCGACTATCCGGTTGAAACCGTCTTGGCCTCTTAAACAAGCTTGACTAAAATATTAAGGTTGGTGCAACAATGTACTACTCTATCAATCACGTAACGCGTTTTCGTTACGATAGCCCGGTACGCGAGAGCTTTGTAGAAATGCGCATGCGGCCTCGATACGAAGGCGTCCAGCGTCCCCACTCTTTTGAGATTTCTACTTCGCCGCGAGCACATCTTATGAGCTATCGCGATTATCTAAACAATACAATCGATTATTTTAATATTCCGGCCGAACACACCCGATTAACCATTACCGTCCAGGCTTTGGTTGATATGACAGAACCCCCGATGCTGCCCGATGCTCTCTCTCCCGATACCTGGCAGGTTTTGGATGCGATAACCACCCAGGCCGATTTTTGGGAAATGTTACATCCCAGTCGCTTCGCCAAGCCAACCGATTTGCTGGGCCAGCTTGCCAGTGAATTAGGCATTCAGCGCCGCGACGACCCACTTACGCTTCTTAAACAGCTCAATACCCAACTTCATGAAGCCATCAATTACGTACAAGATAAAACAAAAGTTGACTCGCCCATTGACGACGCGCTGAAAATGCGTGAAGGGGTGTGTCAAGATTACGCCCACATTATGATCGCCTTGGTGCGGCAACTCGGTATTCCGTGCCGCTATGTAAGTGGTTATCTTTTCCGTCGATCCGATGACGAGTCGGCGGAAGGCTCATCCCATGCCTGGGTTGAAGCGTTGCTGCCGGAGTTGGGTTGGGTTGGCTTTGATCCTACCAACAATATCTTGGCGCGTGAACGTCACATTCGCGTTGCCATTGGCCGAGATTATGCCGATGTGCCGCCCACGCGTGGTGTCTTTAAAGGTGATGCTGAGAGCGAACTCGCTGTGGCGGTCAAAGTCCGTAAGGTTGATAATCCGGCTCCGCAAGACGAGTTTCTTGAGCCGATATTTCAAACCACAATCGCTACTCCGGCAGTAGTTATTGATGATGACTTTGAGGCGCAGCAACAACGGCAACAACAGCAACAACAGCAGCAACAGTAACAGGAGTAAGCTTGGCTTATTATTTGGTCAACGCAAATATACGTACCGATACGTTGGACGAGCTAAAAGCCCGCCTCGATAGCGCAGAAATCAAGGCGATGCGTCCCTTTGGCCCGACCCTTGATTATGCCCTTAAACACGCTCGGATCACAACCGATGGTCAGGCTGTTTGGGAAGAAGAGGATTATTGCCGGCCACCGTTGGCAATGGAACGAGCTGCGATACTCGACACCTACTTTACGAATTTACGCGTTGAGATGGTCAATAAGGGTGAGGGCTGGCAACAAATCGATGACCTTCGCCGGTTATGGTCTTGATTTTGGCTCTACAGGGTTGACTATCGTAACCCTAATTCATAAGCCTCATTATTCAACCAATCGTTAATCAACTGCGCAAGCGCCGTATAATAGCCTAATCGATCCCCTTTGCTCACATTGTGACACCAGGTTGGTACCCAGTAGAGCAAATGATCCTGCAAAAACTGTCTCTGAAATTCGTGAAACATAGCGGCCCGTTCTAACCGATTAAGGTAGCGGGCCGTTAACATTTCGTTGCTTAAATAATACATGAACTCCAATTGCACCGACAGATGATCAGGCAATTCAAAACTATCGGAGTAAAACGCTAATTCCGCTTGGCGATAGGCCTCCAAGACGGACCGAGCCGGGTAACGGATAATCTCTCCGCTTAAGCTGTAGGCCGAAGCGTAAGGTGGAGCCAGCAGCTCCGGAACGTCATCGATAAAAAGCCGCTCATACTCCTCTTGTAGCAGGGCTAAACAGTCCGGTTCACTTTTTGGCAGCAGACTCAGGGCGGTAACAATGGGTCTGGCCTGAAGCGATAAAGGCGTGAGTACTTTCTGCAAAGACTCTTGCCAGTGGTTGAGCTTCGCCACACGCTCAGCTGTGGGATACATTAAACCCCAGGCCAATAACCGATATGCTGATACTCTTTCTATTTCGCGTTCTGATGCAATCGGCGAGAACATTTCGGTATTCATGGTACACCTCGTCGTGATCTTGATAGGGTATATACCAGGTCGCCGTTTCAGGACTGTTCCTATACTCTTGAATGGTAGAGCTGCTGTTAAATGCCCCTCTGGGCGACCAAAGCAAAGTGATGAGTAAAGAAGTCTAACCTCACTTCGCGCTTCACTCTGTTTCGCCCAAATCATCTTCAAAAGGTTTCTGTTTTTAATAGGCTTCGCCCAAATCTTTTTCTTATTAATAAAAGACTACTGACGGATCGACTTGCAACTATATTGTGAATTATATCACGAATATGCAGGGCTTGTCAAGATCGAGTTATGGAATTTAGGCTTTATTTATATGTTAATTAGCGATTTTGCAAGCTAAAGTGGCCAATTAACATATTGATAGCGCTTTTAATATTTAGTCGCTCTAACTATAAGCTTGTAGCCCTATTTTTACATTTCTAAGCGACCATTTTATAATGTAACGGGTATATTCTTTGTATAGAAATAAACAAACCGAGTGGCAAACATAAGGGTGTCATTCTGAAAGACAAGCGTCATATGCATGTGCTTCAAGAGCCTCAACTTGATGAGCTAAATCCTTGTCCTTATTTACCAGATCGGCAAAAACAGTTTCAGTACTTTTTTGCCCAAAATCTTAACGATTCAGAGATTTCGTTTGTATTGTCGATGGGCTGGCGTAAGTTTGGCGCCTATTATTTTCGACCGGTATGCAATAGCTGCCGAGAATGCACGCCCATTCGGGTTCTAACCCATGCATTTAAGCCGTCTAAAAGCCAGCGCAAAACCTTAAAGAAAAACGAGGCAGTTCGGGTAGAGTTTGGCCCGCTTACCTATAGCAAACGCGCTTACGAAATTTATGTAAATCACTCCCACAACCGTTTTGGCCAAGAATGCAGCCTTGATAACTTTCTTTTTAATTTTTACACACCTTCCTGCCCGGCCCTCCAATCAGAATATTATATCGATGATCAGCTCATTGCAGTCGGCTTTTTGGATCAAGGTGCTGATTGTCTTAGCAGCGTTTACTTCGTATATGATACGGCTTATAGCCACCTGGGTCTAGGTAACTTTAGTATCTTAAAAGAAATAGAGTATGCGCAATCTATCGGCTTGCCCTATTACTATTTAGGGTACTACATTCGTGACTGCCAGAGTATGAACTACAAAGATCGATTTCAGCCCAGAGAATATTTAGACTGGCATACCGGTAAGTGGTTTCTTGTTTGATCTCCTTATTTGACAAGGTTGCTTCATATCACGTACTATTAACCCCGAAATTTTTGATTACGTCGAATAAAACATGATGGCGGGAGGAGTGGTGAATGACAGGAGAGTTCTATTCCCGAAAACTTGGCCCCTACTACATTGAGGGCGTAGTAGGTAAAGGTACTGTCGGTATTGTTTATCGGGTTTTAACTAAGGAAGGGGATGTTCTAGCCCTCAAAGTATTTGTCCCTCCTCCGGCAGTCGATCAGGAACTGCTGATGACACGGTTTGAGCGTGAGGCGGAGACAATGATGCGTCTCCAACATCCCAATATTTTGCCGGTGCTTGCTACGGGGCATGTGGATGGCAGTGCTTATATGGCTATGCCGCTTATTAAAGGTCAAGCCCTCGATGGAATTCTCAAAAAGAAAAATCGGTTTGATGAGGTTGAGGCCACTGAAATAGGCTGGCAAATTGCCGATGCCCTCCATTACGCCTACGAAAACGGTGTTATACACCGCGATGTCAAACCTTCCAACATTTTGATAACAAACGAAGGCCATGCCTTTCTGGCCGATTTTGGCGTGGCTTATGCACTCGATGATCCGGGCCTGACGCAGGCCGGTCACATTGTTGGCACCCCGGCTTACATGTCACCTGAGCAAGCCTCGCAAGAGAGAAAGATGGATCGTCAATCTGATCTCTATAGTTTAGGCGTTATTCTGTATCGACTGGTTACCGGAAAACTCCCTTTCAGCGGCACGGCCCCTGAAATTTTGCACGCCCACCTGCATGAAAAACCCCCTGCGCCTTCTTCGATTGCCACTGTATCGCCGGAGATGGAAACCATCATCTTAAAAGCCATGGCCAAAAATCCGGCCAACCGCTTTGCCGATGGGCGGGCGATGGCCAAAGAATTGCTGGAGCTAAATCAACTTCTCCGCGAGAAAAATGGCCACACAAGCGGTAGTGGTTTGCGTGCACGGTTTAACCGTTGGCTGACCCGCTTAAGGGCTTAATAGCAGGGTTAGCAGGAGAAATCGTCGCCCTCACTTGTGTAACACGCATCGGACTGGTATTTACGCCATTCAACGGCGATGCGTTCTAGTTTTTTGAGGTGAGCGTCAATTTCAGCTTGACCCGTGATAATTTGTCCCTCGTCCTTTATCGCCGGTAGAGGTGTTGAAGTCGGCAAAGTGTCAGGCCGCTGGCCATCCGCTACAATAA
Source organism: Anaerolineae bacterium (assembly GCA_020433835.1). The sequence goes on from JAGRBY010000053.1 coordinate 8,850, forward strand.
TGACTCGATGGGCCAGTACCATCTCTTTTAGCGCTGCCTCAATATCGGCACACGCTTGACATTCAGCGGGGCGGTAAAGTTCAATCATAAATCCTCTTGATGAAGTGTTTCATTTTTGGTGAACAAGCGATTGATATTCCGGATGCCGCTCGATGTAGCCCTTAACAAAGGGGCAAAGCGGCACCACGGCATAGCCTTTCGTCTTCGCATCTTCCAAGGCAAAACGTGCCATCTTGCTGGCGATGCCTTGCCCTTCCAAGGCGTCGGGAACTTCGGTATGGATAAAGGTAATACGTTCGTCTCGCAGTCGGTATTCGATTTTAGCCAGATATTCACCAACACGGATCTCGTATTGGCTATCTTCAGTGTTGTTTTGTACTTCTAAGGACTTGGGTTCGACGTCCATTGTGTCTCCTGTTAATCTGTTCGTGCATTTATAAGCAGCGATGACCAATTTGATATTTTCAAGCGTTTAACTGGGCAAAACTATAGCCGAAGCAAACGAAATGTCAAACTAAAAAACAGCTCGATGACTTAGCATCGAGCTGTTTCTCTTTATCTATTTTATTTTTAAACGCATGATCTAGCTGGCCATGCGTTGCCCAAGACCTCTTAAAAAGCGCCCTAATCCGTGTTTAAGATTACCAAACCAGGTATTATGAAACTCTTGGGATGTTGTGATAACCGGCACTTTTGCCGAAAGTTCTTCCATAAAGCTCAGGATAAGGGCCATAAAGCGATCCGGCTGCTCAAGTTGGGGAGAGTGGCCCACGTCTTCCCAAACCTCCAGTCGGCCTCGTTTGAGATGGTCGCGCATTTCTTCCAGCGCTGATACGGGCACCAGCACATCCTGTGCTCCGGCTAAAATAAGCATCGGTACATCAACGTGTTTAATGCAGGAGTGAATATTCCAACTCTCTAAGGTTTTATAGAAGCCGGTTAGGGCCTCAGGAGCCATACGTGCCGCATCGTTGAGGATAACATCAAACATTTCCTCGTCTGTTAATGTCGGGGTCACTTTGCGCATGGGCCGGACAAGCAATGGCCGGTTAACCCCTAGCATCTGCATCAAACGGTAATTCGTCTTGAGAAAATCCAATGAATTTGTCGTGGTTGATACTTGCTTGAGATTGCCATTGTGACGCTGCAAAGCCGACAACCCGCCATCGGGAGCCGGGGCCACCAGCATCACAGTTTTGACGTATTCAGGAAAGTCCAAAGCGAATTGCATTACTACCGCACCCCCCAGTGAGTGCCCCACAACGTGAAATGGGGGTAAATTTAGCGTCGTCGCAAACGCGTGAAGATCTGTGGCTAACTGCTCTATCGTGTAGCCATCGGTAGGGTGCTCAGTGTCACCACAGCCTCGCAAATCAACGGCATAGGCCTGAACATTGGCCGGGAGTCTGTCAAAGACCGGTTGCCACCATCGCCAGGAGGCAAAATTTCCGTGTACCAAAACGAGAACATTTTCACCAGTGCCGGCGGTCTCGTAGTGGATATTGAGATGTTGTGTTTCTATGAAAGGCATACGCCCCCCTTTTAGGGATAAATTACACAAACGTCTTTTTATAGCGCAAACAGGTTACAGGTGAGTTACAAAAGGCGGCGATAAAGGGTGCAAGTTGACATAATTAGACAAGTTTTAAGGCGCATTAAAATTTTGAAAGATGGAATGGTATAGACGTACGCAGAGTGTAGAGTGTAGAACAATTTGCTAAATTGTTCCGAATCGTGGGCATACGCGTGGCGCAAATTGGCAATTTACGCTACAAAATCGAGTATTTGCGTAAGCCCTGTTTAAACAAAAAATAGACAAACCGATGAGGGCTTGTCTATGGGGTTAAGGCAACGTAGGCCGTTGTTGTCTAGAACAACGCGTTGGCCAGTTTTTGGCGATAGGCTTTTGTAACGGCTGATCCTTCGCCGATAATCGTAAAGAGGGCCAGCATCGCTTTACGAGCGCCGTCATCTTCATACTGCCGGTCGCGGCGTACAACTTCTAAAAACTCGTCGAGCGCTTCTGTAAACTTTTGGTTGAGGGCGTAGAGGCTGGCCAGAGCATAGTGGCTGGTAACATCGTTAGGATCAGCAGCCAGTTTAGCTTTTAGTTCTTCTTCCGTCTGGCCTGCGGCGTGATGTCGAAATTGGGCACCGGCAATAAGCGCATTGGCAACGGCACGCTCCGGGGCTGTATCGGGAATGCCCTCCAAGATTTCAACCCCCTGGTCGATTTCGCCCTGGCCAAGCAACACGCGCCCCAGTCCAACTTTAGCCGGGTAATAGTCACTTTGTCGAGCCAGAGCCGCGCGGTAGCTCTCTTCGGCCATCGGCAGTTTGTTGTTAACTTCCCATTGATAGCCCTGTTTACTTAAGGTTTCAACTTCAGAAGGAGCCAGTCCTTCGATAAATTTGCGAACTTGCGGTTCGGGCAGCGCGCCGGTAAATTCGTTGGCCAGGTTTCCACCTTTAAAGGCTTTAACCGCCGGGATGCCCTGGACCCCATATTGGCGAGCATACTGCTGGTTGTGGTCAACATCAACTTTGGCCAAAATAAAAGCGCCGTTAAATTCAACCGCCAGCCGCTCCAGTATTGGCCCTAGCATACGGCACGGGCCGCACCACTCGGCCCAGAAATCGACGACCACTGGGACGGTTTTCGACTGTTCTAAGACCTGGGTTGCAAAAGTTTGATCCGTGACATCGATGATGTAGGCTGAGGCTGTCGTTGTTGCTGCCATAAGTTTCTCCTAATGTCTCAATATATTGTCAAATTGTACTAATTTTAAGCGGAAGTTGCAAAGCCTTATACGTTGAGGGTGGATAGTTTGTTGGGTGGTAGAGGAATGCAGGGTATAGCTATCTTCTTCGCCTTATTCTTTTTCATAGACGCACCAGTAAGCGGTCATCTTACTCATCGATCAGGATGATTGTTCCAATGTTCACAAAGTCTCCGACCGGCTGATTGTCGACATCAACAATCGGTAAGCGAGGGCCATCGGTCGGCAAATACATGCCCAGACGGAGGGTGTAGTGACCGGGCGGCACATCGGGCGCGAGGGTAAGCTCCAGGGGATCGGCCACAACTTCGCCGGGTATCCAGCCGGTGGTTGGCTGTTTTTCTCCTCGGCCGGGAACTTTGTCACGTTGGGCGATGATATCGCCATCGTCATTAACCAGATGGACAAAAACACGGTAGGGGCGGGCCATTTCGCTGAGAGCCTGCCAGTAAAATTCAAAACTTAGTTGGCAGCCCTTTTCCTGCTCTCGGCAGTCGTTTAAGTTTAGTTGAAAAGCCGCGTCGGCGTTCGACAAGGCCGGCAATGTTGTATTGTAACCCAGCAATTGGGTCTTGTTATCGAGATTGACAGCAAGGGGAGTTGTCAGTTGTGATGGCGGGGCGAATACCCGATCCTCTTTTTCGACGATGTTAAGGCTGTCCAGGGCCAAACTGCTGCCGACGGGAAGGTGCCAGCGGCGCAGGTTGAGTTGTGAACCGTCGGGCCGCAGCCAACTGAGGCGAACATACAAAGCATTATCGCCGGGTGGCGCACTGGCCGGAACGACGATATTAACCTGGTCGCGGATAAATTGGCCGCTTACCCAACTGCCGGTTGGGGCTTCACCACCGACAGGCTGCACTTCGACTGAACGCAGCAGGTTGCCACCGGCGTCTAGGGCTTCGACAAGCAACGTGTAGTTGTCCTCCGGTTTTTTTTGCGCCTGCCACAGTAGTTCCAAACCAAAGCCTTTGCCCTGGCCCACACGGCTAACTGAGTAATCATAACCGGCCAATGTAATCTCACCGTTGAAATCGTGCGAGAAAGGTTGCTTGAGATAAGCCGGTATGACAACATCCTGGGCATTGGGTGAGACAATCTCGACCGGCTTCATGTCGAGAACCGGCGATCCGTCAGGTAAATTCCAGGGCCGACTGACACGGGCGTAGGTTACCAACTGCAAACGGTAATCGCCGGGGAGCGTGCCAATGGGCACGGGAATCAGCGCGTAGCTCAAAACGTGTTGGCCGGCTGCGATGGTATCGGTTGGAAACCAGCCGCTGCGCAGACTGTCATCTAACTGCGCCACAATGCCATCATGACGCACCAATCGCAGCGAAACCGTTGTCCGTGGCGGCAGCTCGACCAGAGTCTGCCAGGTGAGGGTGACGGGAAAAAGTTGGCCGCTCGTGGCCTGGGCCGGAGCATCGACACCCAGCAAGCGTAAGTTATCGCTAAAGACGGCGTTGTCGATGGCGGGCAGGTCGGGCAGCAAATCGACGGGATCAACCTGGCGTGGGGCAATCCGAACCAACCGACCCCACGGAATAAGTTGGTAACGATCCTGGATGCCGGAGGCCCACCCTTGCAGCGGCCCGGCAATATAGAGATCGGGGTTGCCGTGCGCGTACCAGTCGAGCACAACCTCTTCTGTGGGGGGATAAACGCCGCGTAAATCGGGTCGACGCTGTTCTGCGTGTTGGAGGTACCAAAAAGAGGTTAAATCGCCCCAATGGGCCAACAGGCCGGCATTGGCTTCTAACGGATGATTAAGGGCGTCGCTCCATTCGTGATAGATATCGCGGTTCCATTTGCGGGTGAGCCAAATAAGGTTGTGATCGAGTTGGGGTTGGAGAAGAAAGAAAAGGATAGCCAGAAAAAGGAGATATGGCGTAAAACGTAATACATGCGGTGTGAAGCGTTGGACGCGTAAGAGTTTGGTAAGTAGCTGCGGGATGAGAAGTATCGTGGTGCCGGCAAAAATAGCGAAAATGAGAAATGATGGTAGCAAAAAGGCTGATTGTTCTCCCTGGCCGTAGACAATGACAAGGGGAATAGGGATAGCATACCAGAGCAGAAGCGGCAGAAAGCGACGTGGCTGGGTGATGGCTAAGCCTAAGCCGCCGATGATGCCCAGCGCAATTCCAAATGGGGTAAAGTCTTCAGCCAGCAAGGGCAGGTAGACACTAAAAAATTGCTCCGGGACGAGTCCCCAATTGGTGACGACCCCGCCGGTAAATTCAGTGGCGGTGAAATAGCGCACGAGACCATTAAACCCGGAGTGATAGAAATCGGCCAGAAAACCGTGCTCGATAGCGGTTTGGCGGCCATATTGGGCGATCAGCCACTCGGCCCGGAGAGGGATGTAAAAGTAGAAGAGGCCCGGTAAGGCGAGCAGCAGGGCGTGGCCGATAATGGCTTTTGGGCTGCGAAGCTGCTGCCGGAAATAGAGGAGAACAAATACGATATAGCCGGGTAATAGCAAAACTGCATTGTTATGAACCGCAATTTGCAAGCCGAGAAGGAGCGTTGGCAAGGCAAGAGGCACACGGGCGATGAAATTTTGGATCGTAGCCCGTAGTTCGTAGTTCGTAGCATGTCGAGTTGGGTTGTTGTCTTGATGAGGGGCAACGTAGCTTCTTCGGTTTATCAGTTGACCGATAGTAAGAAGTCCGTTCGTTGGAATTTGACCGGTCGTTTCTAAGGCCCGCCCCAGAGTATAGAGAACGCCGCTAAAGAAAAGGATGCTTAGGGCATAGGTTTTCGCTTCGGTAGACCATCGCCAAAAGGTGGGTAGTGTGGCGAAGATGAGAACGGTGGTTAGGGCGACGAGGTGGGAGTTGGTGGAGTTTATGGAGTTTGTTGAGTTTGCTGAAGGAATGAGAAGACGGCGGGTGGCATTGTAAATGAGCGGAAGGGCCAGAGCGGAGCAGAAAGCCGAGAAGAAATTCATGCGCCAGGCGATTTCGCCGAACGGGATGAGGGTGATCCACAGTTTGCTAAGCAAAATGTAAAGGGGAAAGCCGGTAGGATAGGTAACCCCCAAAATGTAGGGTGTGAATTGATACAAAGCCGCGTCGCCTTCGATAACGGTGGGAGCCAGCGTGTAAGTGTAGGCATACAAAGCCACGGCAAAGATGAGCAGACTGATCAGCGTGTTGAGATTTAAACGGGCGATGTAGTGCGTAATGCGTAGTGCGTAGGATGTAGGATGTAGGACGTGGGACGTAGCACGTGGTGCGTTTTTTTCGGTTGGTTGGGATTTGCTGCCGCTAATTCGGGCCATCGCTATTTTGCAACTTGTGGTTGATTATCGATGAGGGGTAGTGTAGTCAGAGGGCGGGGATATGGCAATCCGGCAAACCGGTGAAAGGCCACAATGGGCAGCAGAGTATCATTCACGATGGGGTGGCTGCCGGCGGGGTTCAGAGCCTCGTCAGCAGTGACCTTGAGGCGAGCCGAAACATCCCATGGATCGTTGACTCGACTGAAACCAACCGCGTAGCCAAAAGAGGTTTTATCGCCGGTCCACCAAGGGATAGTGTTAACCCGCACTTGTCGATGATCGTCCGTTTGCCAGCGCGATGTCGGCCACCAAAAAATAGAGGGTTGGGGATAGTCGGTGGCACCGACGACATCGCCGTTGTCATCTAATTCGTACATAAATAAGAAGTAATCTTGGGTAGGCTGTTGCAGCGTGTCGAAATAAAGGATAACCTGCGGTTCCGTTTCCGATGTCGCGAGGCGGGGCAGCTCAGTTTTGACGCCGCTTAGTTGAATTTCGTCGCCAAAGGTGGCTTTGAAGGGTTGGGCATCGTCCGGTATGGTCTCGAACTGGGTAAAGGTGAATAGTTCGTCTCCAATCGGTACGCGCTCGGCTCCCTTTTTGAGCAAGAGATAGCCGTCGTCAAAAGTAACCGCGCCAAAGGCGTGTTCGTAAATCAGGCCGATGACCAGATCACCGTGCGAGTCGAAGCGGTTAGGCAGTTTAGGGTGGCTGAGGTCGAGCCAGATGTAATCATAATCGGTAATGAGCGGGCCGCTCCAGATGCCGAGTTTCTGGCGATGGGCTACGTAAGGAATAAGCTGTGCCTGAGCTAATACACTGGCCTCCGGCGGAATGGTCGCCGCAATTTTTCGACCGAGATCGTGATGGGCCGTTACTTCGGGCCACACATAAAGTTGGGATAAAGGCATGTAGCCTCGGAAATAGTGGTAAGTCAGGGAGGTTGTAAGCATAAGTAAAGTTAAGATGGCGAGAGAGGAGTTTATGGAGTTGGTAGAGTTAATAGAGTTGGTAGAGTTTATGGCGTTCGTGGAGTTGATGGGGTTGGGGGGGGTTGGGCGAGTAAGTCTTAAGGTTAGTAGGGTGAGATAGTGGGTTAGCCGGGCTAAGCCATCGATGGTTCCTAACATAATAAAGGCGAGCATGGGCGCGGCGTAGTGCCAGGTTTCGAGTTGGCGTAGGGTGGGATTCTGGCTGAGCAGAGAGAAGGCCAGCGAGGGCGCGGCCAGCCCAAAAAGGGGCAGTCCAAGCCAGGGTAACAGCGCTAAGGGTAGGGTAATCATTAACAAAGCCGGAACGCTGCCGGGTCGAAAAATAAGGTTGAGAACTTTATCAGGCGCGGTGATGGGCGACAGCACGATTTCCAGCGGGGTATTGCCCAACGTTTCAAACCAGGCCGCATAGATCGAATGGCCGCCGCCGGTTCGATAGGCGGGGATAATCACCTGAAAAGTTACATAAAACCAGATTAAACCAACAGCGATAAGACCCCCGCCTTCTTTCCAGCGCCGTCGCAAAATGAGTAAATAGACACCGATCATAAAAACATGCAGCGAGATATCTTCTTTGGTCGAAAGAGCCAGCAGAAAGAAAAGGGCAGATAGAGCGTAGAGGAAGGATGAATTATGAATTATGAGGGATGAAGGTTTTTCATTAGAAACAGGTGCTTCGGGCCAGAGCCAGAAGCTAACGTTTTGGGTCTCTAGAGCGCGATCAAGAAAATAGATGGCCGACAGCAGAAACAAAGGGGCAAAGGTGACGGCGTGAAAATCGAACAGGGTAACGGCTTGGGTGGCTGGGAGTAGAAAATAAGCCAGCACGATGGCCAGAGCAATCCACTCGTTCTGTAGGCGACGCCGGGCCAGAGCATACATCGGCACAGCAGCCAGGGTGAGCGCTCCGGCTTGCAGCCAGTACAAGGTACGCGGATCGGGCAGGAGCGCGTAAAGGGGCGCGATCAAAAAAAGAATCGGTTCGACATGCGTCGCCCAGCGTAAAGGGCCGTTATCCTCGATGGTTGAGACGGCAAAACCGTGCCCATGCAGGAAGTTCCACAAGGGTTGGGTGTAAACCCCCGTGTCGAATACTCCGGTCTCAAACGCCAGATGGCGCTGGCTGGCATACAGACCGGAGAAGGTGAAGTAAGTCAGCATAAGCAGTAGAAGGAGAAGGCGTTGTGGCTTGTTAAACGCTGACTGCAAGCTGCTAACTGCTGATTGTTTAGTCACCGTTTACCTTTAGACCCGGTAACAAACAAGCATCTGATTGACAATTGTTACTCTCCACCGGCAGACGTTGGCCGGTGTTAGAGTTGTATAGACCGATAGCAATTTGGTAGTCGCCCGGAGGAGCATCCGGGGCCAGGGCGACGGCGTAGTCGTCGGTGATGTATTCGCCGGGCAACCAGCCGGTGGTAGGATATTGGCCGCTGCCGGGGATTTGATCGACCTGGCCGTGCAACAAACCATCCGGCCCGATGAGTTGGAAGAAGACTTTGTAATCTTCGGAAAATTCCGACTCGGCCTGCCAGTAGAGGCGGGCGCTGAGTGTGTCGCCGGGCGTAAGGGTGTTTGTTTGGGCATCGAGACCAACCAGTTTGGCTTGATCGCCATAGGTGGCTTCGATTTCAACCTGAGGCTGCGGTGGATCAAAGTTGCGCGGCCAGCCTTCAACCTGAAAATCACCGATGGGTAAGCGCCCGATTTCTTCATCACCCTGGCTGAGACTGAGGCTAAGTTTGTGAATGCCCGGCTCGAAGCTGGGCGGAATGCGGGCTTTGAGCCAGCCGCGTATAATATCGCCTGGCTGCCACTGTGAAGTCGGATAGCCGGGGCCGGCCAAGCCCACCGGTTCAGAGATAGCAAACTCCTCTTTGCCTTCTTCCGGTTTGGCCACAAAATTCATCGTTATATCGTCTGTGAATCCGGCACCGGATGCTTGCCAGATAACGGAAGCGCCCACTTCTTGCCCGGCGCGAACGGTTTCGCCGGGCAGCGTTTCAAAGCCAACCAGCGTCAGCCCCGGCAGCAGTTCTTGTTGAATAGGCAGCGCCAAATCAAGGTCATCGACCGTAACCGGTTTTTGAGCGGGCGTGACCTGGATGGTGGTCAGATCGACCAGGCGGTCGGTGCCGGCGGCAGGCTGGTTATCGACACTGACAGGCAGCCGAGCGAGCGACTCTTCGCCGTAGACGGCCAGTCGCACCTGGTATTGGCCCGGCGGCGTGGCCGGCGGAATGGAAATGAGGAAATAGGTGGCTTCTTCTGCGCCGATTTCCCATTCGCTGCTGCTGACCTGCAAAATGTTGCTGGTTAGCAATTTATCAACCTGGGTAATAAGCTGGCCATTTTCGCTGTAAATCAGCGCCGATACTTTTAGATTTTCGGCATGGTCGCCGGTTTTTTGCCAATCCAGGCGCAGCCAGAGTAGATCGTTGCTGGCGGCCTGCGGCTGGTCAACATGATCAGGGTTGCCGGCATCGCCCAAAGCATAGCCGGTTAAGGCCAGTTGATCGCCAAAGGTGATATCTATCGGAGTCATCGTCTCGCTGGAATGAAAATCAGGTGCGGCAATGTCGAGCTGATAGGTATGGATGTCGAAATATTCAAACGTCTGACTGCCCGCGTAATGCCCATATTTTTCGAGGTAGTAGGGAATGACCTCTTTGGGATCGGCGCCGGTGTGTTTGGATGTTTTCCATTGAACCAGGCGCATTGTGGTGTGTTCGGCAGCGGCGGTCGTCAGATCATCGGCCAATGTATTTTCGTCGTCAATAACCCAGTAGTGAGCGGCCGGCGGTTCAGCCAGTTCGGTGAGAAAGTCGGTGGTGAAGTTGCGGAAGACATCGCCCGCGGCCGTATTGCGCGGCAGAATAAAAGCCACATCGCGGCTCGGCTCGCGGTTTATCTCCTCAGCCATTTCGACGGCATATACGTGGTAGGCGGCTTTAGCATCGTTGGTGTGAGGATAAAAGAAAAAGTAGTTGTAAAGCACGCGGTTATTAGCCTGCCACAACAATGTAATTAAGGTTAGAGCAATGACCAGACCAACGGCGCGAGCCAGCCACATAAAGTTGGATTGGCCTAAGCTCGGCTGGAGCCAGTGTCGACCGGCAGACCACAAAATTTCAAACAAGCTCACGATAAAAATAGCCATGAAGACGTAGGTCGGCGTGGTGGCCCCGATAGTGCGCAGATTGTGGGGGATGATATCGGGCGATAAAATGCTGGGTAGAAGTAGCATGCAGAACCAGAGCAGCGTAAACAGATATGCGGCTTGTCCACGCCGAATACTTTGCCAGATCGAAACCAGAAAACCCAGGAAAACCATCAGGCCTACACTGGGCGGCAGGGTCAGGCGGGCCGGAAGCTGGCCGATGAACCAGTTAAGCGAAATGCCGTATCCGCCAAAGTTGCCAACGATGCTGCGCCACAGCAGCCCCCACGGATCGCCTTGATTTATCTGAGGGTTGGTAAAGATAGCCTGGCCGGCGCGGGTTGTCCCCGGTTCGAGTTCGGGGCGAAAAAGCAGCACAAAGACGATTGGTAGCAGCAGTACAACGGTGGTTAACCCCGTCGCGAAGAGTCGCCAGAATTGGGTCGTCATGTAAGCCTCGGGCGGATTAGCCGGCCAGTTGAGTTTCTGGGCTAATTTGACGATGAGCCATTGACCGATAAAAAAAGCGGCATAAAAGGGCGGAAAAAAGACACCTGACAGATAAATGTACATCAATCCACCCAGAAAAATGCCGCTGGCAATAAAGGGCAGGTAGGAGGCTAGAGACCGGCGACGAGAGACGGATGATGACTGAAGATGCGTATCTTGAGAGCGGGAGTTGGCATTGAGGCCGCGCCACAGAAAATAGACGGATGGCAGCATCAGGAAAGGGACACCGATCCCGGCAAAGGCAATTCGGCTGGCGGCGATATGCCACAGTGAAACAGCCAAGCCTAATGTCGATAGCCCGGCTATCCAGCGCGCGCGGTTGAGACCCGTATTGCGAAAAACCTCTCGGATGGCCCAGTAGTTGACAAAAATACTGACCACTCCGGCCCAGGCGGCCACCCCGCGAATAGCTTCAATCGAAGGGCCGAACAGATAAAATGAAATTGCGGCAAAGTAAAAACCGAGCGCTCCCCCACCGCCTTGTCCTTCATAAGAATATTTGAAACCTTCGCGCAATGTGGTTAATGCGCCCATGGCGCCAACCGCCTCATCGGAATTGAAGCCGGGAGGAACCTCGCTGATGCGCCAGTAGCGTAGGAAGGTGGCTAACAGCACAATAGCGATAACGACCACCCACTCAATAACGAGAATCCATTGTGAATGTGATTGTCTTTCTTTCAAATTGCTGCCTCAAGATAATGACTTGACAGGTTTACGTTCTTTCTATGATTGTGCCCATCATGTTTCGTTCGTAGAGCATTTTGTTACAAAATTTCGTGACAAAACCTGTCAGGTCTGGTTATAGGACACCTACGAACAATTAGCCCGCCGGTATAGGGCGGGCTATGGATTTCGGCCAGTTAAAGTTGGGGAATAATGATAATCAAATTAAAGCAAGTTAGCAAAAATAAGCTTTAGAGCGATTTGCAGCCATATCATACTTTCTCATGAGATGACGAATTTAGAAATAAGAGTAATTGATTTTTAGCGATGGGTTGAAAATAGCACTTACCGTTAAAGTACTTGGACAAAGAATTTGGGTAGTGTACACATATTGACTGATGACGCCTAAACGGCTGTCATGCCCGAATGGTGTTAGCGGGCATCCAGCCGTCGGAGCTATGGATGCCCGCTAACACCATTCATGACATTCTCCTATCAGTCAACAGGTCGACACTACCAGAATTTGTGGACAAGGTGAAATCTGAAAATAAATTCGCAAAAAAACGAGAAAATTTACACCTAACATATTAAAAACCGAATATTTTCTGGAGATTTGGTATATATAAAATGTTAGGCGTAGCGATTTTTAACTTTTTTTTAGATAACTTGACAAAAAATTCAGCTTTAGTTACCATCATCTACAAAAATTGATCGAAAAATTTAGTAGATTAATTTTTTTTGAAGCCAAAA
>JAGRBY010000540.1 GCA_020433835.1 Anaerolineae bacterium
CGATGGTCGCGCCCGGCTACTATTTTATGGACAGCCCCGGCAACGATCTGGAAAGCGTCGCCGGTCAGGTGGCTGCCGGTTGTAACATGGTCTTTTTTGTGACGGGCAACGGTTCCATCACCAACTTCCCCTTTGTGCCGACGCTTAAAGTGGTCACCACCAGTCGCCGCTATCAGCTTCTCTCGCAGGAGATGGATGTCAACGCCGGACAGTATCTCGACGGCACACCGATGGATACTTTGGGGCAGCAGATGTTTGAACAGACGTTGACGGTGGCCTCGGGCGCGCGCAGTGTCGGCGAGAAAGCCGGCCATTCCCAGGTGCAAATCTGGCGCGATTGGCGACAAACCGACGCCAACCAGCTCGACAAACTGCTGGCGGTTGCACCACCCGACGGAACCGGCATTCCCATAAAAACAGGCAGCCGCCTGCCGCTATCCCTCCCAACATTTGAAGCGTTCCGAACCCCTAACGGCTATGCCACCGACCAGGTTGGCTTGATCCTGCCCCCCAGCCTGTGCGCCGGACAAATTGCCCGCATGACCGCCGATCGGCTGAACCGGAAAGGGCTGGGGCACGAGCAGCAGCTCTCTCGCTTTGTCGGCCTGGTGCATACCGAGGGCTGTGGAGCCTCCGGCGGCGCATCGCAGGAGCTTTACATCCGTACCCTGCTGGGCTATCTAACCCATCCGCTGGTCAAACACGGCCTGCTGCTGGAGCACGGCTGCGAGCAAACCCACAACGACTACATCCGGCAGCGCATCGAGCAGATGGGGCTTGATCCGCAGCGCTTTGGCTGGGCCAGCGTGCAGTTAGATGGCGGCCTGGAACGGGTTATGCACAAGATGGAGGACTGGTTCACGGCCGAAATAGCCGCCGCCGAGGCCGCTCCGCGTGAAACCGTCGGTCTGGAGGGATTGCGGCTGGGCCTGGTCAGCGCCGGTTCGATCTCAGCCGAGGCCGCCCTAAGCCTGGCTCGCCTCACCCAGCTCATTGTGGCGCACGGCGGCACTGTCGTGGTGCCGGAACAAGGCGGCTTGCTGACCAACGATCACTATCGAGAAACCTTGCGGGACGATTCATCTAACACGCCTTCACTGAGCTACGGCCAGCAACCGGCGACGCCCGGATTTCATATTATGGAAATGCCTTCGACTCACTGGGTCGAAACCCTGACCGGCCTGGGGGCGACCGGGGTGGATAGGTTAGTGGCTTATGTGGCTGAACATCCGCTGCCAAGCCATCCTTTGGTGCTGCTCTTACAAATCACCGCCGACGCCACGCTTCAGCAGCGGTTTGGGGAAGATATTGATCTGCTTCTGACGGGAAACAACGCCTTGTGGCCGGAGCAAATTCTGGCTAGCGTCATCGCTGTTGTACCCCGAACCACCATGCCGAAACTCTACCGCCAGGGGAATATTGACTTTCAGATTACGCGAGGGTTGTTGGGGGTATCGTTGTAAACCTTATACAGAAGATACCCCTTCGTAGAGTCCGCGTCTTTATTGATCGGTGTGGTTACCCTTACCTGTCAGCGACGTTACCCTTGCCTGCTAGCGTCGTTACCCTTACCTGCCAGCAACGTTACCCTTACCTGCCAGCGTCGTTACCCTTACCTGGTGTCGATGCGATCCAAGGCATGGATGCTTAAATGGCCGGGTTTGACAGCGTTGGTAGAGATACCCCATATAACACAAACATAAACCCCAGGTATCGTTGCCTGAGGCTTATTTTGTGTTACGGCAATAATGGAAGCCAAGAGATTGTAATGTGTGGGTGATGTCTGTAATTACCTCTCACTTTGCCCATCAATGGGGCGACCGACGGCCAAGGTTTTGTAGAAAACCTCATCCAGCTCCAGATAGTCGCCATCCGGTTGAACACCAAGGGCATCGAGTGCTTTGCTAAAGAAGCAGCGAACGGTAATAGCGGTAGTCAGGTCAAATATCTCGGCATCGGATAGGCCATGCTGCTTGAGGTTGTCAATATCGGCCTGGGTGATGGCGGTGGCGTCGCGAACAACTTGTTCGGCGTAGGCCATAATCGCCACATCGGCCGGATCGAGGTCGGCGGTGCGGTAGTCGGTGGCGATGCGGAGCAGTTCTTCCTGGGTGTAAAACTGTTCGCACAGCACCAGGCTGTGGGCCAGCGAACAGTAGGAGTGGCGCAGGGTGCGGGCAGCGGCCAGTGTCGCCAACTCGTAGCGGCGGGGATCGAGGTTGGTTTTGATAGCGCCTAAGAGATTACCCCAGATGGCCATAACGTCGGGGCGGTGGCTAAACATCTGAACGTAGTTAGGGATGCGTCCATCCGGCAGTCGATTTTCTTCATACATACGGCGCACCTCGCCGGTGGCCTCTGCATCGGGAATGGTGTTGATAAAGGGCATGGGTTTTCTCCTTATGGGTTTTGTATAACGCCGGGTAGCCTATTTGAATTATGAATTATGAGGGATGAATTATGAAGTTGTATCCATTCACCATTCATGATTAATTGTTCACAATTCACAATTCTCTTCTTCAAGGTCGCTAGTTTTGGTTGAGGTAAAGGCGTAGCGGGGCAGAGAGTGAAATAACGGTTTTGTTGACCACGGCGTTAACGTACGTATTTGTGGTATGTTATACCATTATGCGGATAGGTGAGCAACCTTTTGTTCTGAAATAAGTTCGGTTTCCTGGCCTTGGCCGGCAGCGGTGAAGCTGAAGGCGCGGTAGAAGCATTGGGTGCCAAAAATCGCCTGCTGTTCCTCAAACGGCAGGGTCATCAACCGTTCGTAGCCGGGCAGTTGAGAACAATGGGCTTGTACGGCTTGCCAGACTTGGTCCACATAAGCGCGGGTATCGATGTGAGTGGATACGGCCCATTCAGGCCAAGCCGTAGCGCGACGCTCAACACCGTCAATCGTCATCACCAAATCGCCAAAGGCGGATTGGTAGGCCGCCAGCTCCGACGCGGTCAACACGCGGTAATACAAAGCATCAACGCGATGGGATGGGACGCCATCAAGGCGTAAGCCGTCGGCGGCTTGAACCACGGCGGCTGTGGTAAATTGGGCAATGGCAATGTGGTCGGGATGGCCGTAAACGCCGTAGGGATCGAACGTCACCACAACCTGGGGTCGAATGTGCCGGATATACGTTGCAAGCTGCTGGGCAATCGACTGCGGTTCGGTCTGATTGAGATCACCATCCATATAATCAAGCATGTGTACGCTCTGGAGGTTGAGTATTTGGGCTGCTTTCTGGAGTTCACCGGCACGAATGTCGCCAAGCACATCAGGGCCGGGATTATCCTCTGGTGAGCCAAACCAACCGCGCTGGCCTCGGGTAGCGCAGATAAGGTGGGTTTCGATGCCCATAGCCGCATAGCGGGCCAGCGTTCCGCCGAAGCCAAGGGTTTCATCATCGGGATGGGCCAGGATGGCGAGAATTTTGTTGTGGGTCATGGTTCGGCTCCTTTAGCGGAAGGCGGCAGTGAAAATCACCGTAGGACAAACTTAAGTTTGTCCTACAAGTCTATTTTCAAAAGAGATGCGCCGGTCTTAACTGTTTATCAAGTTGACGCCCTGCGGCCAGTACGATATGGGGTAACGCCTCGATATCTTCAATAGACGTCCGGAAGTTGACAATGCACATGCGCATGACATATTTACCGTTAACAACAGCATTCGATAAGAAGGCGTCCGGGCTGGCGTGGAACTGCTCAACCAGGGCTTCGTTCAAAGCGTTCAGGTAGGTCTCGGTAGCCTCATCACCGGCTTGTAGATCGTGCGGTACGTAGCGGAAGGTGGTGATACTTAAGGAATGCGTACACGCTTCCAGTTCCGGGTGAGCCTGGGCCTGCTGATACAGCGTTTTGGCCAAATGAATATCTTCGGCAATCATCTGCTGATAGCCCTGCCGCCCGACCTGCTGCAAAGCCAGCCAAACTTTAAGCGCCCGAAAGCCGCGCGAGGTTTGCGGGCCGTACTCGTGGTAATGAATTTTGTCGCCGGGTTCAAGGAAGAAGTCAGGATGATAGGCAAAGGTATCGACCAATAAGCTGGCATCGCGCACCAAAACCGCTCCGGCTTCCAGGGGAACGTACAGCCATTTATGGGGATCGAGCGCGATTGAGTCGGCTTCGGCCAGCGCCGCAAATTCCGATGGGCCTGCTTCGCCTAAGGCTGCTGCGGCTGCACCGTAAGCGCCATCAACGTGAAACCACAGATCATGCTTGCGACAAATCGCGGCAATCTCGGGCAGCGGATCTACCGCACCGACGCCAGTTGACCCGGCGGTGCCGATGACCATAAAAGGGACATCGCCGCGAGCCAGGTCGGCTTCAATTTGGTGACGCAAGATCGTGGTATCCATGCGTAGCCTGTCATCCGTGGGTATCCAGCGGATGGCGTCGGTACCGAGACCAAACATATCGGCTGCTTTTTGAACCCAAGAGTGGGTTTGATTGGAGGTGTAAACCCGCAGTTGTCGTCCTTCTCCGGCCAGCAGCCCGCCTTCGCGCACAAGCCAGGGGGTTTTGGCTTTCCGAGCGACCAGAAAGGGAACCAGGTTAGCCATACTGCCGCCGCTAACCAGCAGCCCGCTGCAATTGGAGCCGTAGCCGATGAGTTCACCCAGCCAACGAATGGTTTGGGCCTCGATTTCGGTGGCCATCGGCGACAGCATCCAGCCGCCAACATTGGGGTTAACGGCTGCGGCCAGCAAGTCGCCCAGGCTGCCGATGGGAGCCGGAGTGCCGGCAATATAGCCCCAAAAACGCGGGTGGCCCAGATGGACGGAGTTATCAAACAGCAAATCGGCCGCCCGATTGAGCAGGCTGGCCGGGTCTTGGCCGTGTTCCGGCAGCGACGTTTCACCCAACACGGCCCGCAGTTGGGCGGGTGTTGTATCGAGCGAGACAGGTTTCTGGGGCAGCTCGGTCATAAATTCGGTGATGCGGTCGATGAGTTGGTAGCCCAATGCCCGAAATTCTTCCGGTTGTATTTCAATCGGGGCCTGGCGGCTTCTTTTTGGTTGCGCTGGCATGGTTTCTCCTTGTTATACCCCTCACCCCGTCGCTAACGCGACTCCCCTCTCCCTGAGGGAGAGGGGTTGGGGGTGAGGGTA
>JAGRBY010000541.1 GCA_020433835.1 Anaerolineae bacterium
CAACAAAACACTGTAGAAAAGGGGTTTGGCTCCTCTGAAAATAGCTTGTGTAGGGCAAACTTAAGTTTGCCCTACGGATGTGGATGTTTTCATTGCCGGTGTCGTCTCAAGTGAGACAGTCTGACTCTTCTGAAAATACAGCTCAGGAGCAGCAAAGTCACCTTCCTCCCCATTGATGTGCTGTTGGCTATACGTCCTGCCCAACATGTTTGAAGCCGA
This sequence comes from Anaerolineae bacterium, assembly GCA_020433835.1. The sequence goes on from JAGRBY010000541.1 coordinate 220, forward strand.
AGCGCGTGTTGAAAACCGATCACAAGAGCGTTTGTATATCACGGCGATCACAACAACCACCGGCAAACCCGTTGTCATTGGGCAACGCGCATTTTTCCAACAGCGCGACATTGCGCTTCAACCTAATCAGTCAATTCATTTGCTTTACGATGCAGCCGATGCCCCGCTGGCGGGTATCGCGGTGTGTCGTACAAATGACAATTGCCGGTTATTGCCAGTTGATTATTCCAATGGCTATATTGGCGTTTGAGGTTGGTCTTCAGACGTAAGTAGTGCTATCAACCTTATATATGTCCACGGTAACTATTCAGCCAATCGATGTCGATATCAAAAGGCGAAGGCTAAGGCTGAGGCTAAGCAGACAAATTCAGGTTAGGCATCTCCAAAGAAATAATTGATCAATGTCTATAGTGCGCATTCCGTATCACCACCAGCTACGCACTACGCACTACGTTTGGGTTTTAGCCTCAGCCTGATTTACGCCCAGTAGTCTTGCGGCTGAATCCTTACTATACGTTTTGAAATATCCACACTAGACTGAAATCGCCGCATCCGGTATCATTATTCTGGAGAAGATTTTTACATCTTTGTGTGAAGTGACATAACCAGCTGGTGGTGTCAACCTGTTGACTGATAGGAGGCTGTCATGCCCGCATGCTTCCCCGCCTACGCGAGGACAAGCTTAGCGGGAATCCACTCGCCAGAGCTATGGATGCCCGATAACACCATTCGGGCATGACAGCCGTTTGGTCGTCATCAGTCAATATGTGTACACTACCACCAGCTTAGGTCACGCTCGATCAATTTTCACCAAAATTGAACATCACACGAAAACCGGAACATGCGTGCGATAGGGATCAATAATGAAGTGGGCCTACCTGCTAAAAACAACGACACTAGCGGCGATGTACGTTGGCTTGGCCACCATAAGCTATCTATTTCCCTCTGCCGCAAGTAATATTCCTCTGGTTTGGCTGCCGACCGGCCTCGCGCTGGCCTGGCTCATCCTCTTTGGTTATCGGTTGTGGCCGGCAGTGACTCTGGGTGCCTTTGTTGCCGCTTTATTAACCCATGCGCCAACAGGTTTTGCATTTGCTACGGCTATCGGCTACACATTGCAGGCTCTAGGTGGCGTCTACCTCCTGCGGCGATTCGGCTTTAATGTGGCCTTAGCTCAGGCCCAAGATATGCTTAAACTCATCCTTTTTGGCGCATTTCTTAGTACAATTATCAGCGCCACACTAGGTGTTGCTGGTTTAGAATTAAGCGGCACCTCCCACCACAACGCCTGGTTATGGTGGTGGCTAAGCGATGCCGTAGGTGTGCTGTTCATCACCCCGATACTGCTTGTGGGGTCCCAATGGGTACAACGACGAAACGCAGTCGAGCCAATTCTTTTTCCGTTGTCCAGCTTGTTGTTGGTACTGGCTTTTATTGCCGGCTTTACCATCTGGCGTATAGAGGAGCAAAGCCTAAGAACAAAACTGCGCGATGATGCCAGCGAAATGATACGGGAAATTGATGTTGATATTGAAAAAAATATTCAATATCTCGTTGCTATTGAAGGCTTATATGTATCCTCACGTGAGGTAACCCGAAGCGAGTTTAATGCATTTACGGAACTGCTCTTGAAACATATCTCAACAGCCCAGGCCCTGGCTTGGATTCCCTACGTCCCTCACGCTAAACGGGCGACTTTTGAGCAAATGGCCCGGCAAGAGGGCTTCTCCGACTTTCAATTCATCGAACAGGATACAGCGGATCAGTTTATCCCCGCGGCTAATCGGGCCGAGTATTTTCCGGTTTATTTTCTTAACCCCTATATCGGCAACGAAAATGCCCTAGGGTATGATTTAGGTTCTGATGCCTCCTGGCTAGAGACCATCCTCCAAGCACGCGACACTGGTCAACCAACAGTCAGCATCGCAGCTGAACTGGTAACAGAATCCACTCCACTGAAAGGACTTTTGATTTTTGTGCCGGTTTATCTTGAAAACAGATCGATAACAAGCTCTATAGAAACACAACGCGCCCATCTGCATGGTTTTGCAGCAGGCGCATTTCGTTTGGATGATATGGTAGCCGAAGCGCTCAAAACACTTCAGCAACAAGACCTGGAACTTTTTTTATTCGACATCACCTCTCCCAATAACGCGGAGTTTCTCTCATACTACCCTTGTCTTTCTAACCCGCGCCCGGCAGCAGACGCAGCCACGCTAACACCCAGCGAACTGCAAACCAACTTGTACTATACCTCTACTCTGGATATTGGCGGGCGATCATGGCAAGCGATCACCCGCCCCTGCCCTGCTTACCTGGCGGACGGATATAGTTGGGGAGCATGGGGCATCTTAGTTATCGGGTTGATTCTGAGCGGAACTATCATTGCCTATGTGGGTATACGCCAACAGACCAACGCGCAACTTACGTACCATGCCCGTCTTTTGGGCGAGATCAATGATGCGGTGCTGGCCTTCAATAATCATTTTATTCTCACGGCCTGGAACCACGCTGCTGAAAATATATACGGCTGGCAAGCTACAGAGATGATCGGCCAACCCTATCAGGTCGTGTTGCCTACGGAATATGTAGATATAGACGAGGCTCAAGCACTCCAGGCGCTTCAAGAGACCGGACAACTTTGCACCACGCTAATCCAAGTCCGTAAAGATGGTAAGCCGATTACCGTTGAGGCCAAAACGGTTGCTCTACGGGACGAAAAGGGGCAGATAACAGGGTATGTCTCTGTCAACCACGACATTACCGAACAAAAACAAGCCGAAGATGCCTTGCGCAAAAGCGAGGCCCGTTATCGAGCCATTATAGAAGACCAGACCGAGTTAATTTGCCGTTTGACACCCAGTTTGGTTATTACCTTTGCCAACGAAGCCTACTGTCGCTTTTTTGGTCGCTCGGCAGCCGAGCTTGTGGGACACGACCTTTCGCCTCTTGTCACCCCGGCAGTTCGGCAAATAATTCGTAACCAAATTGCCCAACTGACTCTGGAAAAGCCGGTCATCACCCATGATCATGAACAATTAAAAGGAGACAACAGCATACGCTGGATGCACTGGTCAAATCGTGGTATTTTTGATAATGAGGGGCAGCTGATTGAAATTCAATCTGTTGGACAAGATGTCACCGAAAAGAAACAGTTAGAAGAACAACTTCTGCAATCGCAAAAAATGGAAGCTATTGGCCGGCTGGCGGGCGGCATTGCGCACGATTTTAACAATATTCTGATGCCCATTATGGGTTACACCGAATTAGGAATGATGAAACTGTCGCCCGATGATAGTCTCTATACCGATCTGAAACGTGTGCAGGAAGCCGCCTATCGGGCTGCCGATTTAACCCACCAAATTCTGGCCTACAGTCGTAAACAAGTGTTGGAAATGCAGGTTATTGACCTAAACATAATTATAGGGGACTTTGAAAAAATGGCCCAACGCCTCATTGGCGAAGACGTTGAGCTGCAGACATTTCTGAAACCCGACCTGTACCGAGTCAATGCGGATAAGGGACAAATTGGGCAGGTACTTCTCAATTTAATAGTTAACGCCCGCGACGCAATGCCCACAGGAGGGAAATTAACCATAGAAACGGCCAATGTATATCTTGATGAAACATATGTAAAAAAATATGCCGATGACCACGCTCCCGGTGGCTACGTTATGTTGGCGGTCAGCGATACCGGCCACGGCATGGATGTTGAAACGCAGCAGCAGATTTTTGATCCTTTCTTTACGACCAAAGCCCAGGGTCAAGGCACAGGATTGGGACTATCAACAGTCTTTGGTATCATCAAACAACATGGCGGTAACATTTGGGTTTATAGCGAACTGGACAAAGGAACAACCTTTAAAATCTATCTCCCCCAAATTGAAACCGCAGCCGACGCGCCTGAAACGGCCGTTTCAGAACCGGAATCGATGCTCGGGGCCGAAACTGTTTTGGTGGTTGAAGATGAAGAATTGGTACGAACCCTCATCTGTGAAACCCTAACTGCACACGGATACAATGTTCTCGAAGCCCAAAATATCAATAATGGTCTGCAACTTGCCGCCGAGCAGCAACCTATCCATCTCCTGCTCACCGATGTCGTTATGCCTGAAATGAACGGCAAGGAGCTGTATCAAAAGGTGGCTGCTCTTCACCCTCATATAGAGGTATTGTATATGTCAGGCTACACCGATGACGTTATTGTCCATCACGGCATGTTAGATGATGGCATTAATTTCCTGCAAAAGCCTTTTTCGGTTCAAACCCTTACCAAAAAAGTGAGACAGGTTTTTGATTAACGCCTATGGGCCACCTGGCGCACCGCTATTTGGCAAAGATCTCATACAAGAAGTGGGCCATAGGCGCTTGAACATCAGCTTGGTTAGCTGCTTCTTTAAATAACCCTGTATCCTTTAAGGCAATCCACCCCATAGAAAACTGTTCAGGATCACGCGCGACATGTTTGCCAAAGAACTGAAATGCCGTAATCGGAAATAAGGTCTGGGTAAACATCTCCACCACCAGCATGGGATCAATGCCACGCTTTTTCGCCAAACTAAGCACCTCGGTCAAGGCTTGCATCGCGGTGAAACTGATGAAGTTACCGCTCAGTTTGACCGTATTGGCCGAACCAACCTCCTCACCAAAGTCGAAGACACGCTGGCCCATTGCCTCCAGCAGTGGTTGAACGCGCTCCTTGGCCGGAGCCGGGCCGGAAAGACAGATCCACAATTTCTGGGCCGCCGCAGCCGGAGGCGGTCCAAAGACGGGCGCATCCAGATAGTGACTACCATACCGGGCGTGCAGATCGGCCAGTTTCCGCGACAGGGCCGGGGAGACCGTACTCATCGAAATGTGGATGCCATCCTGGCCCAGTTGCTCT
>JAGRBY010000542.1 GCA_020433835.1 Anaerolineae bacterium
ACAGTGCTCCGAAGATGAAGCCTTCAAACTTAAGCGTTTTATGCGCGAAGGTGACCGCGCTCGTGATCACCTCATTAAAGCGAATACACGCTTGGTGGTTAGTATCGCCAAGAAATATATGGGCCAGGGTGTTCCTTTCTCTGACCTTATTCAAGAAGGTAACTTGGGCCTTATGAAGGCCGTTGAGAAATTTGATTATCGCCGGGGCTATAAATTTAGTACCTATGCTACCTGGTGGATTCGCCAGGCTATTACCCGCGCCTTGGCCGATCAAGGCCGTACCATTCGCGTTCCGGTTCATATGAGTGACCGCATTCGCAAGCTGCATCAAATTTCACGTCAGCTTGAGCAAGTCTGGGGCCGCAAACCGACCCCCGAAGAATTAGCCGAGCACATGGATTTGGAACCCGCTAAAGTCCGCTGGATGCTCCGCGTTAGCCGCCACCCCGTATCGTTAGAACGCCCCGTGGGTGAAGAAGAAGACAGCGAGTTGGGCAACTTCATTGAAGATGAAGACGCACCGACCCCTCCCGATGCCGCTTACCATCGTCTCCTTCAAGAAAAATTGGAAGATGTGCTCAGCACACTTACCCCCCGTGAAGCACGTATTTTACGCTTACGCTTCGGTTTACAAAATGGTCGCAGCTATACATTAGAAGAAGTTGGCAAAAAATTTGGCCTTACCCGCGAACGTATTCGCCAAATTGAGGGGCAAGCCCTGCGCAAATTGCGCCATCCCCGCCGCAGCCGACAGCTTCGCGACTATTTAAGCTAACATTTATACCCATTAACCGTAAATAACGGGCTACCTGATGAATTTCAGGTAGCCTTTTTTTATGTCTGATTGCCAAGCCTATTTACAACCGTTATAATACCGGCTTACACTAACCGCACTTGGAGGAGAATGCCGTTGCGAAAACGAAACGGATATTTATTACTCACCGTCTTTGTGTCAGGGATGACCACTCTGGCGACGGAATTATCGGCCAGCCGGCTGTTAGACCCCTTTTTTGGTAACTCGCTCGTGGTGTGGGCCAGCATCATTGGTCTGATGCTGCTGTATTTGACGGTGGGCTACTATGTGGGCGGTCGCTGGGCCGACCGCGATCCGCGACCCAGTACGCTGTTTCAAATTACGGCCTGGGGTGCGTTTTTAATCGGCCTGGTGCCGTTTGTGTCACGCACGGTTCTCAATTGGTCGGTGCAGGGCTTGTCGCAGTTTAGTGTGGGGCTTTTGGCCGGTTCATTTATCGGGGTGTTGATTTTGTTTAGCCTGCCGATTACGCTTTTAGGTACAGTCTCTCCCTTTGCTATTCGGCTTTCGCTCAAAGATGTAAAGCACGGTGGCGATGTTGCCGGCTCGATTTATGCGATCAGCACGTTGGGCAGTTTGGTCGGTACGTTTTTGCCGGTTTTGCTGCTGATACCCAATCTCGGCACGCGGATGACCTTCTTTGTCTTTTCGCTTATCTTGCTGTTGGTGAGTTTAGGCGGGCTGCTGCTGGCTCAGCCCAAACGCGCTTTGGTTTATGCGGCGATGCCGGTTATCCTCATCGTCATGAATCTCCTATGGTCAAGCGGCCCGATCAAACCGACGCCGGGTCTGGTATACGAAACCGAGTCGAGCTACAACTATATCCAGGTCGTCCAGCAAAGCGATGGACAGGGCGGCTACTGGACGGCGCTGCAATTAAATGAAGGGCAGGGCATCCACTCCCTCTACAACCCGAACTATCGCGAATTCCCACTGGTCGATGGCATATGGGATTACTTTTTAATCGCGCCCTATTTTAATAATCCACCGTATACCCCCGATGATGTCGGCAGCCTGCTGCTTATTGGATCCGCGGCCGGAACGATCTCGAAGTCGTACACGGGGGTTTATGGCCCGATTCCCATCGACAATGTGGAAATCGACCCGGAGATTATTGCCGCCGGACGCGAGTGGTTCGATATGAACGAACCGAACGTACAGGCGCATGCTCAGGATGGTCGCTACTTTCTGGCCAGTACGACCAACACCTATGACGTTATCGGGGTTGATGCTTACCGCCCGCCTTATATCCCGTTTCATCTGACTACCCAGGAATTTTTTCAGGAAATTTACGATCACCTCAACGATGATGGCGTTACGGTCATCAACGCCGGCCGGACATCGACCGACTACAGCCTGGTCGAGGCTCTGGGCAGCACGATGAAATCGGTTTTTCCCAATGTGTACGTCATCGACGCCCCGGATTATGGGAGCACGCTGGGCAACAGCCTGGTGGTGGCGACCAAACAGCCGACCCACATCGATAATTTTGTGGATAATGTAACGGCACTGGAGCACCCTCAGTTGTATACGGTTGCCGCCCGCGCCTACAACTCTCGCATTTGGGAGCTAGAGTCGAACGGCGTTGTTTTTACCGATGACAAAGCTCCGGTAGAGCAGGTTATCCATCAACTCATTCTTCGTTACATGCTGGGTGGCTAAGTTGCAATTCTCATTTTAGCGTAAAGACCTGTCAGCTTTGACAAAAGCTGACAGGTCTGGTCTGGTCATACCCCCTAGCCGCCTAGACTAGCCATTTATCTAGTTCTTTTGTAGTTCTTTTTGTGTACATTTCTTCACAATATCCTTCGTTTATCCCCCCTCAAACCTCCCATGAACGATATAAAAAAGCCTTGACATGGGTTAAAGTAAGATTATCCAAGGTTAACATTTATAAATGGTTTTTTAGTTCAAGGAGGTAACTAAAATGAGTCTAGGTCTTCAAGCTTTACTGGCAGTGATGCCTATCTTGGTAGCAGCAGTTTTGTTGGTTGGATTTCGTTGGCCCGCTAAACACGCGATGCCCATCGTTTATGTTGTAGCCGTTGTTATTGGTTTGTTCGCCTGGGGCGTTTCCGCTACCCGTATTGTCGCCTCAACTATTCAAGGGTTGTTCGTTACGTTCGACATTTTGTTAATCATTTTCGGAGCTATTCTTCTACTCAACACCCTCAAGCACTCTGGCGCAGTGGCCGCTATCCGGCAAGGGTTCACTAGTATTAGCTCTGACCGCCGCGTTCAGATCGTCATTATCGCCTGGCTGTTTGGAGCCTTCATCGAAGGGGCTTCCGGTTTCGGTACGCCGGCAGCGATTGCTGCGCCGCTTATGGTTGCCCTTGGTTTCCCGGCACTGGCGGCGGTCATGATCGGGATGATGATTCAAAGTACCCCGGTAACCTTTGGCGCGGTAGGCACGCCTATTTTGGTTGGGGTTAAAGGCGGTTTGGAAAACCCTGAATTAACCGATCAGTTAGCCCAAGTTGGAATGACTTTCTCCCAATACTTACAGTTGATTACCGCTTCATCCGCTATTTTCCACGCTATCGCCGGTACGCTCATCCCACTGCTGATGATCATGATGACCACCCGCTTCTTTGGTAAAAACAAATCGTGGACCGAAGGTTTGTCCATTCTCCCGTTCGCTATCTTTGGTGGTATTGCTTTCACCATTCCTTACGTCTTAACCGCCATTTTCTTAGGTCCTGAGTTTCCGTCACTGCTTGGCGCTCTGGTTGGTTTAGCGATTGTGACGTTTGCCGCTAGCAAAGGTTTCCTGGTTCCCAAAGACACCTGGGATTTCCCACCCGCCAGTGAATGGGCTTCGGATTGGATGGGCAGTCTGGAAATTAAACTTGATAAATTAGCCAAACAAGAGATGTCTACGTTTCTGGCCTGGATTCCTTACGTGTTAGTAGCCTTGCTCTTAGTTTTAACGCGATTGCCCTCCCTTGGTATCGGCGCTCTGCTCAAAACCTGGAGCATTAAATGGCCAAGTATTCTGGGTACCGATATTAGTGCAGCCACAACGCCCTTATACCTACCGGCTTTCGTCTTCATTGTAGTCGTGGCGATTACCTACTTCATCCATCGAATGAACGCCAAAGAGATGGGTGCCGCCATCAGTGAGTCAAGCAAGGTTATTCTGGGAGCCGGTTTCGTTCTCATCTTCACCGTACCGATGGTTCGGATTTACATCAACTCCGGCGTCAACGACCTGGGCATCGCCAGTATGCCGGTTGCAATGGCCGAATGGGTGGCCTCCAACGTCGGTGGGGTTTGGCCGATATTCGCGCCGACCATTGGTGCTCTGGGTGCTTTCATTGCCGGTAGTAACACCGTCAGCAACCTGATGTTCAGCCTCTTCCAATTTGGTGTAGCGCAACAACTGCTCATCTCCGGTGTCATCATCGTTGCTCTGCAAGCGGTTGGTGCAGCAGCCGGTAATATGATTGCTATTCACAACGTGGTGGCGGCCTCGGCTACCGTTGGTCTACTGGGACAAGAAGGCGCGACCCTACGCAAAACGATTTTGCCCACCATCTACTACGTCCTTCTAGTTGGTATTATTGGCTTGATCACAATTTACGCCCTTGGTTACTCAGACCCGCTCAACAACCTGTTTATCGCCGAAGCAGCTGCGGGAGCCGTCGGCAACTAGTTACCCCTTGGTTCTTCGGGAGGAGCCTACCGCTCCCAGGCTCCTCCCAACCAGGGCTGGAAAAGGTTAGGAAGTTTAAGAGAATTGACAACCGAAAAAGTTCGAGTATATTCACACCGTACCCCACTTTCCAAACCATGTCAGTCCTCTAAAAATAGCCAAAAGAATGCAAACAAGTTATAAAAATCTTAGTGCCTAAAACTTTTGCCCCTTAGGAAAATCGAATCCCAAGGGTAATAACCAACAAAAAATTATCTAACCAACCACCAACCAACTAACCAGCCAACTAACTAACTAACTAATCAGCCAAAGAGAGGCGAGGTTCATAGATGAATCAACAACAGCTAATTACGGAATTAACCCATATCGTCGGAGCCGGCGGCGTTCTCTCCAAACCGGAAGAAATTTTGGTGTACGAGTACGATGCTTCCTTCGGCACCCACCCCCCCGATGTCATTGTGTTACCCACCACCACCGAACAGGTCAGCCAAATTGCCCAACTTGCCGCCCAGCACCAACTCCCGCTGGTGGTACGCGGAGCCGGCACCGGCCTATCCGGCGGAGCCATCCCGCTCAAAGGCGGCATTCTGGTGGTCTTAACCCGCATGACC
>JAGRBY010000543.1 GCA_020433835.1 Anaerolineae bacterium
TTGCCATTCTATAATACCCCTGCAATCGTAGCTTTTAGCCTCTCTTTTATGAAAAAGATAATAATACCTTAAAATTTGAACTCGCTTGTTTCATTAGCCGACTCTTGTTTCTATCAACTCAATATAGAACTGAATACTCATTGCCACGGACTTATAGTTATGTTAAAATAGGAAAAAATAGTGATATTTTTGCCTGAAACGGGCAAAGCAAGCTGCACCATCCATCATTTACAACGACCAATCGCTGCCGAAGTTCAGGCAGTGTTTTTATTTTCAGGGTTTTTAGATGGGTAAACGCCATTATTTTGGCCAATTATTGACAGAGAACTGACGTGAAGATGGTTGGTTTACTAAAGTAAACATGTAATATACTTAACAAAATATGAAACCAAATACCTGTGAACCTGCTTCCTCATCATCATTCTTTGTAAGTTGAGTACCGGACACTAGATCCGTACAATAGTAAAAGACTTTTAAGCCACAAATTACACGAATTAACACCAATTAGGAGATTAAAATTCGTGCAAATTCGTGCAATTCGTGGCTAATTCCATCCGTTATTTATCGACCCTATCGTATGGACCCAGTGCCGAGTACCGAATAAAATACATATTTTAAACCAAATGTCGAGGAGAGGAGAAAAGCATGGCTGGGATTCCATCTCATCTATCTAAATTGTTACGGGAAGCGCTCGCTGATAGTGAACAATTTGACACTAACCGCAGTTTGCGTGCCGTGTTTAGCCAAGAGTCGCTAAAACCTTGGCGTAACAGCTTGCCCCAAGCCGATTCGCTGATGGAGCGGGTCGATGCGGTGATCAGTTATTTGCACGAAAAACGCCGGCGAGATGGCACCAATGCCCTGGTTTTATTGCTGCGTGTATTGAGTAGCCAAATAGACTCTGAAGATGACCGCCATCACCAATTGGCCTCGTTGGCCAATGAACTTGAGCAAGTCTTGGGAGACGGTATATCTCCAGCGCCACACCCGGCGATAAGTGGGCTGACTTCCGCAAAGCCATCGGCTCACGTGTCTGAGCCAGCGGCTCAAACTGACTTTCCTTCGGCCACTCGTGAGAAAAGCCCAGAGGAACAGCCAAAGACCAAATCAAAGGACTTTTTCATTAGCTACAACCGCCACGACCGGCAGTGGGCCGAGTGGATCGCCTGGCAGATGGAGGCCGCCGGTTACACCACTGTTATCCAAGCCTGGGACTTCCGGCCAGGCGGCAACTTTGTGGCCGACATGCAACGAGCAACCACCGAAGCAGAGCGTACCCTCGCCGTCCTCTCGCCCGATTATCTAGCCTCCAGCTTTACTCAGCCGGAGTGGAACGCAGCCTTTGCTCAAGACCCCACCGGTGAGCAAGGGCTATTGCTTCCTGTGCGAGTCCGAGAGTGTGAGTTGAAAGGGTTACTACCCCAAATTGTCTACATTGATTTGGTTGGACAGGATCAGGAAACAGCCAAAATAGAACTACTGAACGGGATCAAGCGAGGTCGAGCCAAGCCTATGATCGAACCTCACTTTCCAGGTGAAGTAAAGCATCCCATATCTGAACAACCTGCCTTTCCAGGTAAGTCGTTTTCAACCTGAGATTACCCTTCATTTATCTAAGAACGCTGTTAAACTATCTTCTTTTGTTTAGTTTATGAGACTTAATACCCCGTGTAAGATGAGCATGTAATTAAGGGCTGCAAAAAACCTGGTAAAAGTTTCATAAGGAGAAGGAGCAATGCCTGGATTATCCCACGAACTCTATAACCATTGCCGTAATATACTTCTAAAGTGCCGCGAATTTGATAGCAACTCCTTATTGCGGGTTGTATTTATTATTGATGAACTGGCTCCTTTCAACGATGCAATAGCAGAGGCTGAAAACAAAAAGGATCGAGTGGACCTTTGTCTAGCTTCTCTATTACCTAAATCCCTCAAAGATGGTCGCCCCGTCCTGCCTCTCTTTCTAACAGCCTTACGTGATCGATATTCTGAAGCAGAGGCTTTATACTACGAACTGGAAGGACTTATTGATCCCATTCGGGCGGCTCTGGTTCATCAGGCTGACCAAAGCGCTACTCAACAAATACAACAAGTTTTCATCAGCTACAAGCGCAATGCCGAACCAGATGAGAGCGTAGCTATGTACCTGACACGTTTCTTGAATGCTCAAGGAAAACAAACTTTTATTGACCAAAAACTTAAGGTTGGAATGGATTGGGTCAATGAAATTCATGATCAAATTGCCCAATCTGATTTTTTAGTCGTGTTACTCTCGCCTGACTCAATGAAAAGTGATATGGTTCTCGAGGAGGTCAAATTTGCCGATTTACAGTGGCGTGAAACCGGGCGACCACGAATTTTGCCAGTTCGTTTGGGTTATGAAGGGCCACTGCCTTATCCACTTGACGATTATTTGCGCCCGTTACAGTATGCGCTCTGGCTAAACGAGACTGATACCCCCAATGTTGGTCACCGTATCTTGAATGCCATGAAAGGCATCGAAACGCTGCCCCAAACTTCATCTGTCTTGCCCAAGACAATGATGTGGCAGACCGTTTCAAAGACCAATGTAGGTGGTAGGCCAATTGTCGAACCTTATTCGAATTTCGATCCCTGGCTGATTCTAGAGGCGCCGGGAGGTTTAGTTGATTTGGAGTCCCCGTTTTATATCGAACGTCGGGCCGATATACGTCTAAAGCGTGAATTAAGCAAAGCCGGGACCACGACCACTATTCGCGCTCCACGCCAGATGGGTAAAACTTCACTTCTCGTCCGTGGGGTCGAACATGCTCGTCAGAAGGGTTCGTCAATTATTTTTTGTGACTTTCAAATGATTGATTCTACTTACTTGCAATCCCTAGATGTGTTTTTGTATTATTTGGCTTTGAATATAGCCACAACCCTAAAAATCGATCCTGAAGAAGTAGATCGAATTTGGCAAAGTCCACTTGGCCCTCCAGATAGGCTAACTCAGTTTTTGGAGGATCGCGCTCTCAAGCAGGCCACGAACCCTATCGTTCTGGCCATTGATGAAGCCGATCGACTCTTTGAGGCATCATTTCGTCAACAGTTCTTTGCTTTGATTCGAGCCTGGTTTACCAAGCGTGGGTTCAATCCGCTCTGGAAAAAAATAAACATTGCCATGGTGATTTCTACTCATCCTTTCTTATTAATAGATGATATCAATCAATCGCCTTTCAATGTTGGCTTGAGACTTGACCTCGAAGATTTTGATCTAGACCAAGTACGAGATCTCAATGAACGGCACGGTGCGCCTCTAAACGAGACTGAACTTTTGAACATGATGACCCTTCTGGGAGGGCATCCTTACCTGGTGCGTCAGGCATTCTATAGTTTGATCGATGAAGAAATTACCTGGGTGGAACTTGTTAAAGATGCTACCGCCGAGACCGGACCTTTCAAATCCCATTTACGTCAGTATTTATGGCAACTACGGGACAAGCCACAACTTATTCAGGCTCTCCAAACCATCCTGACCCAGCAAACTTGCTCTGATGACACGGCCCTAACCCGGTTAAGTGCAGCCGGGCTGCTCCGACAAAGTGAGGACGGCCGGTACCTTTGTCGCTGCCAACTTTACGAATTATATCTCAAAAGATTTCTCTTATGAACGTATTAGACGCTATCGATTTTTTCAAAACGGGCGGAGCATTAGATCCAGATGACCCCAGTTATGTTATTCGTCAGGCTGATCAGGCACTGGGACGGGCGGTACTATCTGGACAGTATTGTAACATCCTCACCTCTCGACAAATGGGCAAGTCTAGTCTAATGGTCCGTACGGTAAGCTATCTGCAATCTCAAAACACACGCACCGTGGTGATCGATCTGACCAATATCGGGACTACGGTGAGTGCGAGTGAGTGGTATTTCGGGATAATCAGTCAATTTAAACGGCAATTAGATTTAACTCTGGATGAAGCAGCATGGTGGACCGAACGGACTGGCCTAGGTCCCGTGCAGCGTTTCTCAGACTTCTTACGCCAGGTAGTACTCGGAGAGGTTAAAGAATCAATTGTCGTATTTATTGACGAGATAGATTCGACGCTCAACCTTCGCTTTACGGATGATTTTTTTGCGGCAATTCGTGCGGCTTATAATGCTCGCGCTCGCGACCCAGTCTATCATCGTTTAACCTTTGTCTTAGTAGGCGTGGCTCGACCGGCTGATCTCATCAAAAATCGCTGGCGCACACCTTATAATATAGGTACATCTATTGACTTAGGCGATTTTACCGAGTCCGAAGCCCAAACGCTCCTAAACGGATTAAAGGTCGCTTACCCCCAACATGCGGAAAACATTCTAGAACGGGTCCTATACTGGACTGATGGTCATCCCTATTTGTCTCAAAAAATGTGCGCCGAAGTAGTCGCTGAAGACAATGATTTAATGGATGAGGGGATGGATACGCTTGTAGAACGGCTATTTCTAACGACAAAAGCCAAACGCGAAGAGAGTAATTTAATGTTTATTCGCGACCGTATCCGAGAGACTCGCGAAAGAGGAGCAATGCTTCGAGTCTATCGACGGGTGTGGGCTAGTGAACAAATCAAGGATGAAGAACGATCAGTAACTAAGTCTCAACTAAAATTAATTGGATTGGTCAAAGTTGGATCAGGGGGCTATTTAGTCGTCCGCAATCGCATTTACAGCCAGATCTTTGATGCGCAGTGGGTAAAAGAGAATATGCCCGTATCGCTGGCGCGGCGGATAGCTATTGTGACAACGACTGTGGCCATCCTGCTAGTGTTGATCGTGGGCTATCTCGTCTATCTCGATAGGTCTCGGCCTGATAATGTCAAGGCTGAACTATATACAACAGGCTTTCAAAATACCACAAGTCCAGAGGTACGGCTAAATAATTTAGCCGGGCTGTTCAGATTAAAAGGATATCAAGATCAGGCCCGTGAGCTCTTTTTTGAGCTAACAAGAGGAGAACAACTGGCCATGTTCGTGGGATTAGACAATCCTCAGCAAGTTGAAGCTGATATATTAACGGTAGTAGAGGGTGTTTATCAAGATCAGCGTTTAGAAAACAATCCGGCGCAAAATCAATTAC
>JAGRBY010000544.1 GCA_020433835.1 Anaerolineae bacterium
CGTTACCCTAGCCAATCCCTCTACGCCGGAGCGGTCGGTGATGCGCCACAGCGTGCTCAACAGCGTGCTGGAGATTGTGGCCGAAAACAGCAAACACCACGCTCGGCTAGAATTCTTTGAGGTGGGGCATGTCTATCTCCCCACGTCCGGCCTCACCGGCGAAGCGGCCATTCTGCCTGAAGAAAAACGCCGCCTGGTCATCGCCATGACCGGCCCGCGCAGCGAGATGAGCTGGCTGCCGACCGACACCGAGTTGATGGATTTCTTCGATCTAAAAGGTGTCGTCGAATCGCTGCTCGATGGGCTGCATCTCGATGAGGTTGCCTTCAAACCGGCCAAGCATCACACTTTCTATCCCGGTCGCGTCGCCGACTTAGAGATCGGCGGTCAATCGGTTGGGCTGCTGGGCCAACTGCACCCATATGTGGTTGAAGCCTACGACATTCAAGTCGAAGACGACCAACCCGTGCTGGCCGCCGATTTCGATTTAGATGCCCTGCTAGGCCAAGTACCCGATCTGTACGCCGTCGGCAGCGTGCCGCGCTTCCCGCCGGTGCAGCAAGATATCGCCTTGGTCGTCGATGAAACCGTACCGGCTGATAAGATTCACCAGCTGATCATGCAAACCGGTCGACCGCTGCTGACCGGAGCCACGTTGTTTGACGTCTTCCGCGGCGAGCAAATCGGCGCGGGCAAAAAGAGCTTAGCCTTCAGCCTGACCTTCCAATCGGAAGAAACAACGCTCACCGATAAAGTGGTTGCCAAGCAGCAGCAAAAAATCGTCAAGCGGCTTGAACACGAAATCGGGGCGCAGTTGAGGGGGTAAATGTAAGGCACAGAATTACCTTGAAACAGAACTATGGCAACTTTAACCAAAGCTGAAATTTTAGATGCTCTCCGCAGACTGGGCGAACTTGCCGAACAACAGGGTGACTTAGTAGAATTACTTTTGGTGGGAGGCGCAGCCATGGTCTTACTCTATGATGCGCGAGTTGCTACCCGCGATGTGGATGTGCTAATTCGTTCCCCCAAAGAGGCCAGACGTGTCAGAGCATTAGCCCTACAAGTGGCAACAGACTATGATCTGCCCAAAGATTGGCTCAATGATGGAGCTAAGGGTTACATAGTTGGCATTAGCGAAGGACATGATGTCTTTTCGGCCCCAGGTATTGTTGTCTCAACACCCTCAGTCGCCCAATTGCTGGCAATGAAACTGTCAGCCTGGAGAGATGACGTAGACATTAACGATGCTGCTCAACTGTTGCAGGCATTAACAGGCGAACAAGAACATGTTTGGTCAATGGTTGAACCTTATTTAGTGCCAGGTAATGAATTGAAGGCCCGTTATGCATTTCTAGATTTGTGGGAGGCGATTTATGATAGAAATTAAAGAATTGGCTGAAGCTGTTCTCAATCAAGACGGCATTGTTGTAAGGAGCTTAGTTCAAGATTTTCTTGCACAACAGCCGGATTTGTCCAATTTGCCTAAGCCTGATACTGATGATGCGCGTATACTAGCTGTAGCCGCCGCATTAGTAGAACTCTTTGCTATGCGGTTAGAGCAAGAAGTTCCCAGCTGGACTGGAACTATTGGCCCCATATCCGAACCAATATTCTTAGTCAAAGCTGCGGCCAGTATGAAAAGACTGCGGGAATTATGTTTTACTGAAGCTCCAGAACCGTTACGTAGGCGAGGCTTATACGCCCCCCCCAATTATTTAGAATTCGTATAAGCGAGGGACGGAGCATCTTTTTGGCTATGCTCAGGACAGGCCTCAGATGCGGAGCGGTTCTGCCCCTGCCATCCGTATCTGACGCTTGCGGCTCACTCCGCCTTATTTGAAAGGTAGTGGGTTTAGTAGGACAAATCGCTGATTTGTCCAAGTTGGAACAAGTCAGCGACTTGTTCTACCTTTTTATTGCCGGTGCCGACTCAACAGAAACTGTCCGACCTCGCGGCAAAAACCTTACGAATCGGCCATGTCTTCCAAATTTTCCAACGCGAGCTTTATAGATCCATAATTTTTTCGAATAATCTCCAACGAAGCTATAACAAAAGTGGAGTCGCGTTTTTTGTTTTCCGCTTTCGATGTATCGAATCGCTATCTCGTCCAATTTTTCCAACGGTAGCTTTATAGATCCATAATTTTTTCGGATAATCTCCAACGAAGCTATAACAAAAGTGGAGTCACGCTTTTTGTTTTACGCTTTCGATGTATCAAATCGCCATCTCGTCCAATTTTTCCAACGGTAGCTTTATAGAACCGTAATTTTTTCGGATAATCTCCAACGAAGCTATAACAAAAGTGGAGTCGCGTTTTTTGTTTTCCGCTTTTGATGCATCGAAAGCGGAATTTTTTAGAGGCGACTCCGGTTTCGATACATCGAATGCCGTTTTTTTTAGAGGCGACTCCGGTTTTGACATAGCTAAAGCCGGATTTTTTGCAAGCGACCTTGGTTGCGCTATACAAAAAGCCGGATCTTTTGCAAGCGACTCCGGTTGAGTGGTATCGAAAGCGGTTTTTTTTATGAACAACTCGGGTTACGTTATATAAATAGCCATGTGTTGTGACAAAATCCGGTACGCAACCGGAGAAACACTGAAGCACTGATGGGCCTGAATACACTGAAGCACGCCTATTCTTCAGCGTATTTATAAAAATCAAGATGTTTTTCTGTTTAGGATGTGTATAAAAGATGAAGGGATGGGAACTATTTTATAACCGACGATAAGCCTGACCTCTAGGAGCAATTTCCACGACCAGTACAATCAACTTATCCTCTTCAAGGGCATAGGATATTCGCCAATCTCCAACGTGCAGACGATATAAGTTATCATAACCGCTCAACTTTTTGCTACCCGTTGGCTTGGGATTGACAGCCAACTGATTGATAGCCTCTCGAATACGGCGGCCAGTCGTTTTATCCAGTCGTCGTAACGACTTTTCAGCCCGACGCTGAATGAAAAACTACCAGGTTGAACCTGGCTCAGTCATCTTGGGCTTCCTCAGCCAAAAGCTCTACTTCTACCTCAGACCAGGGGCGGGCGGTCGAGGGATCGTGGAGGTATTCTTCATAGGCTTCCGCCGCTGCCGCTGTATCGGTTAAGTCATCCAACAGCGTCAGCAGTTCATTCCATAAGGCCATGTCGAGCACAACGGCTTTCTTTGTCCCATTGGCATCAACCATAAATTGAGCAGATTTAACGATTTCATCAATACTCATGGCACTAACCTTTCCACTTGATATTAAAACTATATCTATTCCGGGATGGGAGTCAAAAGTTCTTGGCCGTCTTCTCTGGCATGCCTTCAAAATGACCAAAAACAACGTAATCACTTCCGCTTGAACAGCCCCATAACAAAATCCATCATAACTTTAAACACATTCGATCCGCTCGATGCCTGCGGCTCCGGCGGTGGCGAAAGTTCAACCGAGGTCGAGGCCACCGAAATAGATGTCTCGCGCCGTTCGAATATCACTTTGGTAAATTGGCCGTTTAATTGCAGATCAAAGCTCTGATCCAAAAACTGCACCCGATAGGTACCCGGTTGCTGGGCGTAGAGTTCAAAACCGCCGCGGCCATGCTCCGGCTTGCTGCCGCTAGTTAGGCGTTCTTGCCGACCATCGGGACGCGTGACAGTAACCGTCTCTCCTTTAACGCCAATATCGCCAACGAGCAAGCCTAATCCCTGGCCGCGCTCCATGCGGTAATGCCATGCCGTTTGGGGAGGTTGGGCAGGCTTGGGTGTGGCAGGTGTTTCCGGCGCGGGTGCAGCTACCGGCGTTGACGGAGTCGGCTTGGCTTCAGCCGGGGCAGGCAGCGTCGCGGGTCGATCAGTGGCAGGGCTAGACGGAGCCGGTGCTAAAGCCGGTCCCGATGGCGCAGGCGCAGCCACCGGTCGATCTAAACCGGGAGAAACTGAGTGTGCGTTGCGGCGGAAGACAACCCGCGTAAACTGACCGCTGAGGGTTAAATCAAACCGCTGTTCCAAAAACTCAATCAAGTAGATACCGGGCTGATGGGCATAGATTTCAAAGCCACCAATACCGTGTTCGCCTTTGCTGCCGCTTATTACGTGATCCCAGCGACCGTCCGGCTTGATGATCGTAATCTGCTCGCCGGGAATGCCGATATCACCGACCAGCAAACTAAGCCCTGGCCCTACTTCAAATGTATAGTGCCATTCCGTCTGTACCGAGGGCGGCAGCGGCGGTGTGGTTTCCGGCGCTGAAGGCTGCGCATCGACAGGTTTGGAGGTTGTCGGTGTGTCCGGTTTATCAACCGGCACAACGGGTTGAGGGGGTGACCCCTGTTCAACAACATCCTCAAATTCTTCAGCTTCTGCCGGGGTGGGCGCTGTCGGTTCCACCTTTTGAAAATTAATGCGCGTAAAACGGCCCGTCAACGTCACATCAAATTGCTGATCCAAAAACGCAATGTGGTAGCTGCCCGGTTGCTGCGCATATGCCTCAAAACCGCCCAGGCCATGTTCCCGTTTGCTGCCGCTAACAACCTCCAAACGTTGACCGTCTGGCCGCGTAATGGCGATGCGTTCACCGGCCACGCCGATATCGCCCACCAGTAAACCAAGCCCCTGGCCAATTTCAAAGGTATAGCGCCATTCGGGTTTGGGCTGCACCACGGGCGTATGGTCATCGGGCTTAACCGGTTTCTCTGTGCTCGGTGTTTGAGAGTCCTTTTCCGGCACCACGGTTGTTCCATCCGGTTTATCATCCGTCTCCGGCTCAATCGGAGAAATCGAAGGCGTATCCGGCGTAATAAGCTGTGGCAGAGCATCGATATCATACAACTTCTGAAAAGCATAAATACGGTCGGTAATAACGCCCAGGTGCTCAAACGTTTCCCACTCCGGCAGCCCCGCCGCGCCGGTTACAAACAGGCAAGCGCCCATTACAAAATCGTCTTTCATTAACTCGCTGTTGTACCACTGCAACGTTTGCCAATAATCTTCGGGATGAATGGGCGTATCAACCA
Organism: Anaerolineae bacterium; assembly: GCA_020433835.1. Next base: position 5,000 of record JAGRBY010000544.1, read on the forward strand.
CGCCCCCCGGAATATCACGCGGCACCGTTAACTCTTTGGCCCACGGCCCAATATCGCGCGATGAAC
>JAGRBY010000545.1 GCA_020433835.1 Anaerolineae bacterium
CAAAATTGCCTCGACAGCCAATTTACAAATTTTTCAGGCAATGTTAAACTTCTATAAATCAACGAAACATCGTTAAGCCGGTAAAGAAAAGGAGTTTATCAATGTCAACACTCATCAACAAAAAGGTAGTCGATGCCCTCAATGCTCAAGTTGTCGAAGAGTTCACCGCGCAAAATCAATACCTTGCTATCGCGCTCTATTTTGATACAGAAACATTACCCGAACTTTCCCATTTTTTTCATTTGCAAGCACAGGAAGAACATGAACACGGCCTGAAATTGTTACAATACATCACCGATGCTGGTGGACATCCAATTGTGCCGGCCACAAAAGAAGTTAAAAACCATTTCGAGAGTGCCGAAGAAGCCGTTGAATTAGCCCTCAATCAAGAACTTAAAGTTACCGAGCAAATTAACAATCTTGTGGCCATAGCCGAAGCCGAGAAGGATTATTTAACCCGGCAAACTTTACAATGGTTTGTAACCGAGCAATTGGAAGAAGTTTCCAGCATGTCTGATCTCTTAAATATTGTCCGACGCGCCGGAGACAATCTATTTTTGATTGAAGACTTTCTTCGTCGCACCCCCCACGAAGCGGAAACCGAAGACGGAGCCTAAGTGGCTTTCAATAAATCTACACTTTAAAAATAAAAACAGCCTTAGGTATCGTCTAAGGCTGTAACATTTTTATTAGAATTACCTTGTTATAAAAATGGTAGAGAGCATACACTCTATCCGCAAGACCTATCTATCCAACGAATTATCTAACTAACCACCCATAACGCTGCTGCCAACTCGGAACCGATGACCTGCTCATTACGGCCGAGTTTAAGACGCAGCGGCCCATTGAACGGAGCACGATTGATAAGTTCAAATTCGGCACCGGGAATAATACCAATTTCGGCCAAATACCGTAATTTTTCAGGCACGCGGGTTTTGACACGGGTAATTTTACCGCGCTTACCAGGTGGCACTACAGTCAGTGGCTTATCGCCAATTTCTGGCATAATGCCATCCCTTGTAGGGATCGGGTCGCCATGCGGGCAGCTAGCGGGATGGCCCATCAATTGATCAATCCGATCTTCCAGCATCTGGTCAATGCCTTTTTGCAAGGTGTCGGCTTCGTCATGAACTTCATCCCATCCAAATTTTAACACCTCAACGAGAAAGCGCTCAACCAACCGATGGCGGCGAATATTCAGTAATGCTACCTTTCTTCCGGCAGGTGTCAACTGAATACCCTTATACGGTTGATGCTCAATTAACCCAATTTCATGCATACGGCGAGCCATCCGTACCGAAGCCGGGCCGGAAACACCCAACACTTCTGCCAGAGCAGTGGTGCTGACCCAAGCCTCACCTTGACCGAGGCGATAAATCTCGCCCAGATAGTCACGCATGGTATCGCTAATTTTGTCTTCAGGAATTTTTGTTACTTCATCAACCGGCACGTAAGATTACCTCTATCCTGCAATAATTTCTTTATCAAAAACTATTTTTACTTTTTTGGTGGGATAAGCCTAGATATATACCAATAAAAGTGTCATTAAGCAACTTTTGATGCTGAAAGTAATATACCACTGCAAAACTATTTTGTAAAGAAATCACTTTAAAAAATAAATATGTTTATTTACTCGACTCTAAGGGGTTAATCTATTTAGTCGGCCTTACAAATCGACAAAGACCTTTTATACTCTTCTTCCCTGTGGTATACTGAATTTAACTAAATTTCTTCCTACCTATTCCACTTCCCATATACAAATTCAACAATCGATCATGTTTCGTTAGCATTGCTATTGTATGAGGTTGCTCTCATCAAATTAGTGAATGTATTTACTCCATAAGGATCTGGCTCGGTCTCCATTTGAGGTAAAAATATGGATAAAGTTTCCGTTATTTGTGGCCGGTTTGTTTTTATTTTATGTTTGGTTGTTCTCGCCGGTTGGCAATTTGATATTCCTATATTCCGCAGTTTAATACCTGGCGTTCCCGAAACAACGCCACTTACAATGTCTATTTTGATGACATTAAGTCTTGCCTTGCTCGTTTCATATATCATCATAAACCAACCACAGCGCGCACAGCTTATTTGGCTTTGCTGGGCTTTGGCAGGGGTAGGGATACTTATTGCCGTGTGGACAGGCATTCAATACATTTTTGGACTTGATCCCAGCATAGAACTTATTTTTTACCCACAACAGGTTGTACAAAGGGGGGGCGATTTTCCAGGCCGGCCTTCACCCCACACCGCCATTAGTGCCACTTTAGTCGGTTTATCTATTGCGCTATCCCCTTTACCAGGAAAACGGTACAAGCGATTAACCCTAATCTTGGCCCTAGCGGCCTTAAGTATTGCCTGGCTGGCGTTATTCGGCTATGCCAGTGTGACCAATCCATTTTATGCAGTGCCCAGCAACCCAGAAACGGGTATATCTCCCCTAACTGCGTTTGGTGTTGTGGCTTTGGCTTTTGGTGTGATCGGACTACGTTACAATGAGGGCTTCTTGAGTTTGCTCACGGCATCTACATCCGGGGGGCAGGTGGTTCGAATGTTTTTGCCGATAGCGATTATAGCCCCTCTACTGTTAGGATGGGTAACCTCCTACAGCGGAGTAACCGATAATTTGAGTCAACTTGTTCTCTTTGCCGTAAGTTGGGGCGGTACCAGCCTGATTTTTATGTCGCTTATTATATGGCAGGGTTTTAGCCTACATCATCGTGCTCTGGAAAAAGAGAAGGCGGCTGCCGAAAAAAGTCTCTTGTTTGAGCAATTACAACAAGCGGAAGAAAAGTTTCGAACGATCATCGAATCGGCCCCTGACGGAATGGTTATTGTCAATGAACATGGCCGGATAGTTTTAGTGAATGCCCAAACCGAAGCCCTTTTTGGCTATGAGCGTAAAGCGTTGATAGACCAACCCATCGAAATACTCATTCCTCACGCATTTCGCGATCGCCATATTCAATATCGCCGCCTGTTTTCAACTGCACCACGCGTGCGCCCTATGGGCGCTAATCTTGTTCTATTTGCTCTACGCTCCGATGATACGGAATTTCCTGTAGAAGTAAGTTTAAGCCCATTAGAAACGACGGAAGGCCGTCTCATAACCGCCACTGTCCGCAATATTACAGAGAAAAAGCAAGTCGCCGACCAATTACAACAGAATAATATCCAACTTACGGAGCAAGCCGAAGCTTTGGAACGGAATAATATGGAGCTCCAACAGTTTGCCTATGTTGCTTCGCATGATCTGCAAGCCCCCCTGCGCAATATTACCGGCTTTATGCAGCTACTCCAACGCAATTATCGCGATAAGCTTGATAATCAGGCTGATGAGTGGATTAACCGCGCCAGTGGTAGTACCCAACAACTGGAAAAAGTTGTTCAAGATATTCTTGCTTACTCCAGAGTTGATGCCCGCCCTCGCCCTTTCGAACCAATTTTACTGGCGGAGATATTTGACGAACTGGTGACAATGCTGTCCCCCACTATTCAAGACTCCCGTGCTCGGGTAACACGTGGAACGCTACCCACTGTCATGGGCGACCGCGCCCAGATAACCCAGGTATTACAAAACCTCATTGGCAACGGGCTTAAGTATCAACGTGACATCTCGCCTAAAATTCATATCTCTGCCAGAGAAGAGCACGATAGATGGGTTATTGCTGTCCAAGACAACGGCATCGGCATCGAGTCTAAGGATTACCTTCGTATTTTTGAAATCTTTGAGCGCCTACATGGGCCGCAAGAATATCCGGGGTCGGGTATTGGTTTAGCCATTTGTCGCCGTATAATCCAGCGTCACAGGGGTAAAATATGGGTAGAATCTGAGCCGGGACGTGGCAGTACTTTTTACTTCACCCTGCCTCAAATATCTCAAACGAACGGAAAAAATATGTAAATGGTTAAACCCTTCGAAATTTTGCTTAAGGTCAAAGACACGGCAGCGTAAACCAAAAGCGGCTGCCCCGCCCTTCCACACTCTCTACACCAATTACGCCTCCCTGCGCCTCAACCAAATACTTGGCGATGGCTAACCCCAAGCCGGAGCCACCCTCCCGCCGCGAGCGCGATTTATCGGCTCGCCAGAAGCGATCAAACACATGCGGCACATCGGCGGCTGGAATACCCGGCCCGGTATCGACCACGGCAATGTGAATAACCTGGTCAGAGGCTTGCGATCGAGTGACCACCACCTGCACTTGTCCGCCTTCCGGCGTATAGCGGATAGCATTAGCCAGCAAGTTGTTCAAAACCTGGCGTACCCGGTCAGGATCGGCAGAAACCGTGCATAGATCATCAGCTAGCTCAATCTCTAAAGCCACGTTTTTCTCGTGAGCCAGCCCCCGAAACAGGTCGGCCATATTTTCAATTAACGGCCCCACCTCAACCAGCTCTTGATTAAGCGCCAGTTGACCGGCCTCAGCCTGCGCCAGTTCCCGTAAATCGGTGATGAGGCGACTGAGGATGACGGTTTCATCATAAATCGAGGCAATCTCGGCCTTCTCCAGCGGAAACACATCCTCCAAAATGGCTTGCAAGTTGCCCTGGATAACGCTAACCGGCGTCCGCAGTTCGTGAGCCACGTCGGCCATGAGGTGGCGGCGCAGTTGTTCGGCTCGTTCAAGATTGGCGGCCATCTGATTAAACGATGTTGCCAATTGGGCCATCTCATCCGCACCCTGCACCGGCACCCGCTGGTCAAGCTGCCCCTGCGAAATCTGGCCCGCCGCGCTCGACAACCTCCGCAGCGGCACGGCTAAGCCTCTGGCGATGATGATGCTGACCAAAACGGCTAATCCGCCAGCAACCAGTCCGGCTTGCCACAACGCGCGGTTTGTCTGCGCAATGAAACTACGGGCCGGGCCGGTCAATTGGCTACGCGCTCCGGCCGGCATCTCGACCACAAGATAACCGATCGGCTGCCCTTGATCGATCAACGGAATGGCGTTGTTGAGGTCGCTTCGGCTTAAGGGTGATGCTGTTCCATTAGAGGCGTACACCACCTGGCCTGCACTATCGGCCAGTATAAAATCGGGCCGGC
>JAGRBY010000546.1 GCA_020433835.1 Anaerolineae bacterium
CTCTCAGCACGACGGTTTCAGCCTCGTGCTCTTCCTGATCTCCTTGAAACCCATATTGAGCCAAAGAATAATTGTAAAGTGGTCAGGAATTTGTGTAGAACAAACTTATCTATTCAGCAGGTAAGGTGACTGGCACTTATTGGGCGTAAATCAAGCCTGCATATCCAAAATCAACCTTGCATTTTGAGACAAAGTGCCAGTCACCTGAGCAGTTACGAACAAACTTAAGTTTGTTCTACGGCCAGGGGTATTTTTTTAAGTACAGCGAAACGGCCTTCATTTCAAAGCCAAACTGCATTTTTTCTTTGGCGTGCCACTCATACAGTTCGGCCGGGGTGAGCCAGGTGCTATCGCGAATTTCTTCGGTTTGCAGCGGCCCAATTGGCCCCAGAGGCCGAACGGCAAAGATGAGGTAGTCGGCACCGCTGCGGCTGTAGAAACGGCCAATCTCGCCGATGACTTCAATATCAACCGAAAGCTCTTCTTGCATTTCTCGGTGCAGAGTCTCCAGCGGATCGGTTTCGTCCGGATCGAGTCGGCCGCCGGGGAAAGTCCACTTGCCGAAAAGGGCGGGGTCTCTAAAGTTGTGATGGATCAAGAGTATCCGTTCGTTTTCAATCAACAGCGCCCGAACGGCATACGGCCTCGTTGCTTTTCTTGCCAATGATACATCCCTTTATACGAGCTATAACATATAAAGATAATCATTTCGGTGTATATTGGCAAACTTTTAGGCTGTAGATGGGTAATTTTTTGATAAATGAGACGGTAGGACAAACTTAAGTTTGTCCTACCGTACAGAGTAGCAACTTTTGTTAGGAAGATGGCTTTTGCTGGGCCATTGTCAAAAAATAATGGTGAAAGCGCAGATCATCCGTCAGTTCCGGATGGAAAGAGGTACCCAGTAAATTGCCCTGGCGAGCGGCCACAATCGTGCCGTCGTCGAGCGTAGCCAAAACATCGACACCATCCCCGACGGCCTCTATCTTGGGAGCACGAATAAAGATGGCGTGGAAAGGGACGTCATCGACAAAGGTTAGATTCAAATCGGCTTCGAAGCTGGCGACCTGACGGCCAAAGGCGTTACGATTGACCTTGACATCCATCACCTCCAGGCGGGGCGGAACCACGTGCCCACCGGTGCCTGTCGCGCCGATATCCTTAGCCAAAAATATGAGTCCGGCGCAGGTCCCCCACACAGCCCGACCATCATCAATAAATTGATGGAGTGGGTCAAGCAACCCGAATTGAGAGGCCAACTTACCGATGGTGGTGCTTTCGCCACCGGGAATAATGAGACCATCGAGATCGGTCAAATCGCGAGGCAGGCGCACTTCAACGGGCGTGGCCCCCAGCCGACGAACCATGTTAGCATGTTCTAAAAATGCGCCCTGTAAGGCCAACACACCGATTTTTAGCGAACTACTGAAAGCGGGCGTATCGCCCTGGCGCAGGGTCAGGTTTTGGGGTGCAATCATTCATCGTACTCCTCGTCGAAATCATCATCGTCATTATCAGCAGCAGTAGGATCGGCATCGTCATCGGCCTGTGTGACCAGAATGGGCCGAGCGCGATTGCCACCTTCATCTGCCCCAATGATACCCTGCGCTTCCATTTCGTCAATTAAACGGGCCGCGCGTGCGTAACCAATGCGCAACCGGCGCTGAAGCAGCGAGACCGACGCTTTGCCTTCGGTGCGAACCGTCTCGATAGCTTTTTCAAGCAGTTCTTCCTCTTTGTTGCCCTCATCCTTTTTGACCATATCGGCATATTCATCGAGCAAAGGCCGCTGAACGAGATCTTTGGGCATCTCAACCGGGCCACGCGGCCGCCGCTCTGATTCGTAGGCGCTGCCGCGCCAGAACTGCACCAGCCGATTGAGTTCGCTGTCGGAGACAAAAACCCCTTGCAGCCGCCGCAGCTTGGCCGAGTCAGCGGCCATATAAAGCATATCGCCTTTACCGAGCAATCGCTCCGCCCCCGGCGAGTCGAGGATAACCCGCGAATCGATCTGGCTGCTGACGGCGAAGGCAATGCGGGCCGGGAAGTTGGCCTTGATCAAGCCGGTGACAACATCCACCGAAGGGCGCTGCGTCGCCAAAATAAGGTGCATCCCCGTCGCCCGGGCCATTTGGGCGATACGGGCAACGGTGCGCTCGACCTCATCAGGGGCCATCATCATCAAGTCGGCCAACTCGTCGATGATAATGACGATGTAGGGCAGCGTTTCGCCGCCCTCTTTTTTAATCTTTTCGTTGTAAGATTCCAGGTTGCGGGTGTGCTCTTTGGCAAACAACTTATAGCGTCGATCCATCTCGCGTGTAGCCCAACTAAGCACGCCGGTCGCTTTTTCCAGTTCGGTCACCACCGGAGCCAATAGGTGCGGGATGCCGTTATAAGCCACCAACTCAACCATTTTGGGGTCAATCATCAAAAAGCGCAGCGTTTCAGGCGTATGCATGCTAATAAACGACGCGACAACCGCGTTGATACAGACGCTTTTGCCTGAACCGGTCGCCCCGGCGATAAGCAAGTGGGGCATTGCAGCCAAATCGGCCACAAAAGGTCGACCCGACACATCTTGGCCCAACGCAATCTTCAGCGCGCCTTTCGAGCGTTGGAACTGATCGGACTCTAATACAGTACGAATAGTGACCAGATTGGTGTTTGTGTTAGGCACTTCCAACCCAACATACGGTCGACCCGGAATCGGCGCTTCAATGCGAATGGGTGAGGCAGCCAAAGCCAGGGCCAAATCATTAGCCAAATTGACTATACGCGATACGCGCACCTTGCGGGGATTGCCTTTGGCATCTTTCGTCGCCATAAAGCCCGGCTCCAGGCTAAACTGGGTTACCGCCGGCCCCTGGTTGATTTCCCGCACTTTGGCTTCGACACCAAAACTGAGCAGGGTCTCTTCGATGATTTTTACCCGCTGTCGAATTTCGCCTTCACTGATTTCCGCTTCGTAGCCTTCATCAAAAATTTGTACAATAGGCGGCAGACGCCAGCGTCCATTTCCCATGCTCTGGTTGTCGAACGCGTCGGGTGAGCCGTCGTCCGATGCGGTAGATTGATCTACGGAGGCGGGCAAGGCGCGATCATCGCTGCCGCCGCCGATAATGACCACCGCAGAATCTCTATCTTGCGCTGTTTTTGCTCCGCCGGCGCGACCGGGCAGCACCCGATCAATAAGGCGCGGCTTTGGCTCAGGGAGCCGCGTTCGGTTGTAGGTCGGTTGGTTTTTAATGGTAAGTTGCCGAAAATGACGCCAATCTTGAAAGCGATAATACAGATCGCGGATCATCTGGAACAACTCGCGGAAGGAAAGGCCGCTAATCAAAATAATGACCACCGGAACCAACCCGACCAGCAGCACCATCGTCCCGGCCGTGCCGAACGTTGAGCGCAGCATCTCTCCCAGAACCCAACCGATAATACCGCCGCCACCGATCACCACCAGCCCGTTACCCGGCTGGATAAAATGAAACGCAATCAGCAGCATCGCCAATATCAAAAACGTGCCGACCGGCTTCTCCCACTTTTCATCGGCATCTTCCGTGCTGTAGGCGCTAAAAAACCAGATCGCCAGCGAGGTCAACACGATCCAAAAAATATAGCGCCCCCAGCCAATTAGCAAACGGAGAAGCTCAAGTAAGCCCGCTCCAAAAAAACCGGGGTTAGGCGTAAACAGGCTCAGCAGCGTTAAACCCGCCAGAATCAGCATCAAAGCGCCCATAAACTCCGGGCGAATAATTGGCCCTCCCGGCGGCTGTCCCTTTCTTCTATTATTATAACTACGCGAGCGTGGTATATTTATCTTGGCCATGCAACTATGATTAAAGCATAAATTTCAGCACAAATGTTTTACTGTGAGGGTATTGTAGCACAGAGCAGGGTATTTTGAAAGTAGTATGGCAAGAGGGATGCGGCAGGGGTATTTTCATTTGAGGGTAATTTTGGATTGCTGAAAACGCAGAGAAAATGAGGCCGCTGATCAGTTATTGTGTGGATAAAAATCAGCGACCTCAATTCCTCATTCTCAATTCTTCATTCTCAATTCTCTAATACGGATACCAATAATCCTTCAGCGTATCATCAAAGTCCCAATGAACGTGTTTGGTTTCCAGGAAGCCTTCCAGCCCTTCCTCACCCAGTTCACGACCGCCGCCGGTCATCTTCATACCGCCGAAGGGGCCGGCATAGTTATCGGTCAGCGGATCGTTGATCCAGATTGTTCCGGCCTTCACTTCTTCAAAGAAGCGCTTGACCAGGCGGGCGTCGTTGGTGCGAATGCAGGCACCCAGACCGTAGGTTGTATCGTTGGCCAATTCGATGGCTTCGTCAAAGGTGCGATAGGTCATAATGGGGATGGTGGGGCCAAATGTTTCTTCACGCATAATGATCATCGAGTGGTTGACGTTGGTTAGCACGGTGGGTTCGTAGAACCAGCCTTGATCAAGCTTCGCCGGAGCCTGGCCGCCGGTCAGCACTTTAGCCCCCTTGGCTTTGGCCTCGGCCACGTGGGAAGCGACCTTTTCTCGAAAGGCGGGAGCAGCCATCGGCCCGATGTCGGTGGTGCGCTCCAGGCCGGGGCCAAGGCGCAGGCTGCGTACAAAATCGACAAGAGCGCCGGTAAAGGCCTGGCTCATCTGCTCCGGCACGTAGATGCGTTCCGATGAAGTGCAGACCTGGCCCGCGTTGAGCAGCGCTGAATAAGCCACGGCTTCGGCGGCGGTTTCAACATCGGCATCGGGGGCGATAACAAACGGGTCTTTGCCACCTAACTCCAGATGCAGCTTCTTGATCCGTTTGGCGGCCAGGCTGCTAATCCGCTGGCCAATAGCAGTCGAGCCGGTGAAAGCGATCAGCGGCACGTCGGGATGCTCGACCAGCGCCTCACCCACGCGGTCGCCACGCCCGGTTACGACGTTGACCACGCCCGGCGGGAAGTGATCGAAGACGATTTCGGCCAGCCGCAGCGTCGCCAGCGGGGTATGATCCGATGGCTTGATGATGACCGTGTTGCCT
>JAGRBY010000547.1 GCA_020433835.1 Anaerolineae bacterium
GCTCGGAGAATCATATGGGGCAGGATTTACACACTTTCTCACAAAAAGGGCAATTCCAAACTCAGCAACGACCAATCGATACGTCGATCAGTCGATTCTCAACCCTTTCCCGATGGCGAGAGGCCTTTGCGGGTGATCGTAATGACATCCACCCGCGCTGTTAGGGCGGGTGGGGCGAACCCCTGATCCACTGAATGGGCTGAATGCATTGAGGTGGCTATGCATACTTCCGTGAAATCACGTCAATCAGCGCCTCCGTGATTCACTCCCACCCCACCGAATGGGACAGACGCATTTCCAAACCGCCGGCTTTTTTTATAGAACCGGGGTGCCGGAGAATGGGGTGAAGCCAGCGGGAAATGTTGGGTCTCTTTCATCGCCCCCAATCTACGTGACTTACCTAACGGAATCAGGTAAGTTTTTTAATGTTCATGCCATTTTGAGGTATTGGTGTGTCGTTTTGATACAGGAAGCGTACAGCCAGGTTTGAAGTAAACCGTTACAGAGTGCTGTTCCAGGCCAGAGTCATTTACACGATACTTTTTCAAAAGTAGGGATAGTGGCGTAGAACCGTTAAGTAATTTCCCCTGTAAAAGGTTTAGAAGAAAAAGTCGATAGCTCTGAAGTTTGGCTTGACGCGGCCAGATAGCTGTTTCCTTTCTTTTTTCGGCTGACCGTTTCTTCACACTTTCCACATTTCTCAACAATTCCCATATGCAACTCCTATACTTCCTGCATAAACTTGTCATATACCCCAACGGTTTATCGGAATACGATAGGGTTATCTAAACAAGCCAACGCTTTAGCTCAAGAAAGTGAGATACTTATGGCCACCCCCATCGAAGCATTCCGAGATTTTGGACCCCGACTTAGACACAACCAAACCCTGGACGAGCGTGACTTGGCTAAGTGGATTGCCATGCGCACCAGTATGAATCCCAACACGGTCAACCTGGCTCTGCTCGAACTCAAAGATGCCGTTGTGTATCACGCCCACCAGGGCACGCCGCTCAAGCTGCCGGGCCTGGTCCGCATCGCCCCCTCCATCGACCGCCACGGTAATATCACCCTCAACCTGCGCCTCGACCACAATTTGAAATACACCGTCAACAATATCAACGAGTACACCGGCGACATCATCAACCGTGCCAACATCGGGATCACCGATGCCGCGATGAAAGCCTTGTGGGACGCTGCTCACGCCGATAATCCCCTGATTTTCAAATAAAAACCGTTTTGCCGGTGTTCCACCGCCCTGGCGCTGCCCACCCCCACAGCGTCGGGCTTTTTTGACCCAACTGACCCCGTTCCCCGCCCCCGTCTTCCTCACGCTACCCAGTTAAATAGGTCTCATTCTCTACTAAATCAGTCTGAGCTATCTACTAAAGTAGGTCAAGCTGCTTAATAAGGTAGCTCGAGTTTCCTAACTTAGGTAGCTCGAGTTTCCTAACTTAGGTAGCTTGAGTTTCCTAACTTAGGCAGCTCAAGCTACTTACTAAGGTAGGTTGAGCTACTTTATAAGTCAGCGCGAGCGATCTACTAAACCAGTCGGAGCTACCCGGTAAAATCGCAGCTTACTCACGGGGCGTAAGTTCTCGTAACGCAGCTGAGTTGTGGCATCGACCCAACCTACGTGACTGATCAATGCGTCGATCAGTCGATTCCAAACTCAGAATCGATTGATCGACGTCTTAAATGGCCGATATCAAACCCTTTTCCGATGGCGAGAGGCTTTTTCGGGTGATCGTAATGAAACTCCACCCACCCTAACAGCGCGGGTGGGGGGGCGAACCACTGAATCGCTGAATGAACTGAATGCACTGAGGCTGGTATGCATACTTCAGTGATATCACGTCAATCAGTATCTCAGTGATTCAACCTCCACCGCACCGAAGTTGTTGGGGCTCTTTCATCGACCCAACCTCTTGAACGCATTGAGATGATGATTACCAGTTTGGAAACACAAACGGCGGTCTTTCGGCCCGGATTTTATCGCACTTTTCTTTGCGCCAATGGACGCTGGTGAGCATAACATTATTGACGCGAACGGTTTCCATCAAATCTGTATCCCAATTGAGGCTGCTGGGGCCGCTCAGGTTTTCGAACCCGCTGATAAGTTTGAAGGGGGAACTCACGATCATCGCCGATTTACGGCTAGCCAGTTGCGAACCCATGGTTGAAATGCACCAGTTATCAACTTCTTCAAAGGCAAAACTCCCCGCTTGTACTGAACTCAATTCAGTTAATCCGTATAGCGGACCCATAAAAAAGCTTAGAACCCACATAAAAGTCTTGCCCATCTCAATATCTTCTTCTCGTCGAAAGTTGTAATAAACATTCGGTTTGTCGCGCATCAACGTGATGAGGTTTTGCATGATCGGACGAGCCTGTACTAAATTAGCGCGGCGTCCATGGAAGATATCAAGCACATTTTTTACGGTTGATACGCCGCCCACTACCAGCAGACCGTCATTGACCAGCGTCCAGACCCACGGTTCAAATTTATCGAGGCTAACATTTTTGTCGTAGCCGATTAAATATGGGGTGATTATCATATAAAGCGTGTCCTCACCATAACTTTCAACCTGTTCGATGTCTCGGGCTGGAAGGCTCTCGAAAATAGCCGGAGCTTTATGGGTGTAAATCAACATTGCTGCCGAACTGTAATCTACAGAAACCAGGGCCACCTGAGAAACGTCTTCCGGTTGAAGCTCAACTGAGACAAAGATTGGATCAATAAGTTCATTGATACGATGGTGAGGCAAGATAAATTTCAAGCGGGTATCTTCCCGCAGACGAAGGTCGGTTAGTACGGCAGCGCCGGTTGTTTCTGCCGGAAGCAGGGCATAGGCATCTACACGTTCATCATCATAGGGTAATTCTGTAAGCGCCACATAAAGGGTTACCGCCCCATAGTATAAACCACACACCAAAAATGGCGTCAGAACAATTGACAGGCAACAGCCGAACCATTTTTTCTTCATTTGACACCTCCCATATTATTTTTCGGGCCAGGGTTTCTGTAGAATATTTTCAGCAGCAGCGCCAGCACCAGACCGCTGCCCCCCAACAGAAACATCAGTCCGGCCTGAATGAGTACGGATATCAGCCAATTGAAATGTAAGGTGTATATAGCATTGGTGACCAGCTCGATGGTTAATTGCCCCAATGGGTCTTCACTAGTACCAAGTCCGTCCAGCAGGTATTGCAGCCAATCTAAGATTTGAACGAAAATGATCAGGCCAACCACGGGTGTAACGACCCCGGTAATCAACAGTGTGCTGCCGAACCAGATGCCCAGGCTGTACAGCGAGCGCACTGTCAAGAGGGCAATTATGGCCAGCAAGCCCAAGGGAATCAGCCACAGTAACCACAACCGATCTAAAACTTGAAAGGCTCGAATGATAATCTCCGCATCAGATGCTGTGGTTGGCGACCACTCTTCGCGAAAGATACCGCCGTTGGCCAACAATTCGGGATCGCTATTGAATCCGGCAATAAGGGTTGTGTAAACTTGATCGGCCACTTGTGACACCGGTACACCGGACGGCAGGCACTCAATCTCGACATTGTGCTCTTGGTTGTATTCAAACGTAGGAAAGTATGAAGGGGGACAAGGCGGATAGCTGCCGACGATAATGGTCATCGCTTCGTGTCCGGTCTCACTCCGGAATCTTTCCAGAAGCGGTCGGAAATCGAACTCGTAGGCATCGGTCCGGCCCGCTTCCAGAAAGTTGAAGATATTGTCGATGCCCTGGTCTACGGCGTTATCAATCCAATCTGGCGGCACAAGCAGATCGACGGCATGCCGGATGGCGATGGAGTCGATCTCCGGTGGCGGTAGGCTCTGGGCCAAATACTTCTGCCGAATATCCTGTTCAATAGACTGAGTCATAAATTCACGCACGAATTCATCCAGGCTGACGGCCGACTTAACACTTATCCGGCTGGCAAATGTGAACGACAGTCCGGTAACCAGCACCGCGAGGATGGCCGTCACTATGAACGTCATTACCACCGGTACGGCCAAAAGCTGCAAGCACCCGTGTGCTGTTTTGTTTCTTTTCTTTTTCATCGAGTTACTCCCTTGGTTTAGGGCTGTTAAACGAATTTTCGATCACTCAACGCCGCTATCACCGGACATCACCCTCATTTGGTCTTGGCTGCTGGCTCTTTTGATAGAACCGGGCTGCCGGAGAATGGGGTGATGCCAGCGAGAAATGTTGGGCCTCTTTCATCGACCCAACCTACTTGCTGAACCAGTAAAATTAGCGCCCATTAGTGGCTCAGTAGTTCATCCCCGCTACTCTATCCTATCACCACCAACTGCACCGAATGCCTATGGACACATGTCATCCAATGTAAGCGTGACCTTGATTACTAATTCTTTGAGACTATAGGCAGATAGACGTAATTACTACCACTAAATTTTTGGATGCGGTCGTTACCTGTATCAACCACATATACATTACCTAGATTGTTTACAGCTACATCCCGGGGAAAATTGAACTGACCGTCGTCACTTCCCTGGGATCCCCAAGCGTACAGAAAAACACCGTCACTAGTGAACTTCTGGATGCGATGATTCTCCTCTTCAACAACATAGACATTGCCCGCCCTATCGACAGCAACACTTTCCGGTTCATTGAACTGACCAGTGTCATTGCCAAAGGATCCCCACTTAGCTAAAAAGGCGCCGTTGCTATCAAATTTCTGGATACGGTGGTTCTCCTCGTCAGCAACGTAGACATTACCTGCACCATCGACAGCTATCCCGAGAGGATCATCAAACTGACCATTGCCACTACCAAGGGAACCCCATTTGGTGAGAAACGTACCGTTGCTATCAAATTTCTGGATACGGTTATTGTCTCGGTCAGCCACATAGACATTGCCCATTCGATCAATGGCTACACCTCTCGGGGCATCAAATTCGCCGTTATCGGTCCCAAATGAGCCCCATTTGAGAGAAAATTCTGGCGGGCTATCGGCCCGTGCAGGTGTCGAAGGTAAGGCCAAAATCAA
>JAGRBY010000548.1 GCA_020433835.1 Anaerolineae bacterium
GACGGCGAAGAAGGTCGGCTGCGGGGGCAGTATGTGAAGCAGTTGGGTGACAGCGAAAGCCAACTCACCGAAATAGCCCAATCTATAATGACCAGACAGCAAAAAATCAAGCAAAAGCATACCGAACTCCATACGATGATTGCCGCCCTGGAATGAACACACAAACCGCCATTCGCCTCAGCAAATTGATGAGCTTGGCCCTACGACACAATCCGGGTGCCTTTAACCTCACTCTGGATGAGAATGGCTGGGTGGCACTTGAGGCCATCGTGGCCTCTATCACTGTCCGGCCAAAGTGGCATTGGGTTCGGACCGAGCATGTACGGCACGTCGTGGATGTATCAGACAAAAAGCGCTTTGAGATACAGGGCGACAACATTCGCGCCCGGTACGGCCACAGCCGGGCGGCCCGCCCTACCTATCAACCGGTTGAACCACCGGCCATTCTTTATCACGGTACGCCGCGCCGCAATCTCGACCGTATTCGCCGCGAAGGACTACAGGCGATGAAGCGCCAATATGTTCATTTGTCGGCTACCTGGGAGATGGCTGTAACCGTTGGCCGCCGCCGGGATGCTCAACCCGCGCTGCTCCGCATTCGTGCCGGCGAAGCCCATGCTGCCGGCATCGTGTTCGGTACGCCTTCCGGCGGGAAAGACGACATTTACCTGGTAGAAGCTATTCCGCCAGAATTTATTGCGTTTCCTGTTGACCAAGCTTCATCTTGAAAGAATAGCTACAGGACTTACGCAACCATTGGATTTTGTAGCGTAAATTGCCAATTTGCGCCACCCATATGCCCAAGATTCGGAACAATTTAGCAAATTGTTCTACACTCTGCGTAAGTCCTGAGCTATTTAATCTCCACCTCAAATTCAACTGCATCTTGACCATCGGCAAGCAGTAAGCGCTGCCCCGTTTGCGGATTGTAAAGCCCGATGCGCAGCGTGTACGTTCCGGCCTCTGCCTCCGGTAGCCACAAACCGTGCCGGTCGATGATCGACTCACCGGCACCCCAGCTTGATGTGGGGCGCGACCATTGGGCCGGCTGTCCATCCGATTGAGCTATGGGAGCGCTCCCAGAATCAACAAGATGTATAAAAACGTGATAATCCAACTCCGGTGTCGCTGCGGCCTGCCAATGGAGTTCAACCGGCAGGCTGTGGCTCGCGACAATCTCCGCTGGCATTATCACCTGCTGCAAGGTGATGACATCGCCAAACGTCACATCGACCGGCGTGGCGACCATCGTTTCCGGCGCAGGAAAAGCATAGAGCAGCAGACGTTGATTGTCGAAGGTGTCGCTGCGGGTTTTGAAGCCGGTTGCGACCAGCGTTTGCTCGATACCGCTTTCTTCGGGCGGGAGCCAGTTGGGCAGCCACCAAATTTGTTGATGGTTGGCCATGGTATCGTTCAACCGATTCATAACGTCTTCCGGCAGGGGGAAACCACCATTGTTTAAGCCCAACACCGGCGCACGCCCCTTATAGCGCTCGGCAAACGGCATGGCGATTTCGGGATCATTGGTGATGATGGCGTCATCGCCACGGATCGACTCGTTGAGGTGGGTAACGGCTTCGGTGAGGGGTTTAGGGGGGAGAGCGTGGGTGGAGATGAGGAGGAAGGTGAGGGTGAGGAGGGTGATGGGTAATTGGTAATTGGAGATTAGGAGATTAGGAGATTGGGAGATTGGAGATTGGAGATTGGAGATTAGGGAGAACTGTTTTATTAATGATAAGGTGGCAAGTATAAGGTTGAGAATTAGGGTAAAGAGCAAAGGCCAGTTTATTTGACCTTGCCAGGCCCAGGCCAAGTCCAACATATCGAGCGTGATGAAAGGCCAGGCGGAGAACAAGGCAGCGTATTGAGCTTCGAAAAACGTTTGGCGATCAAAGAGGGGCAGGCCGGTGTCGAGAAGTGAATTTTGGAAATCGGAGAAATCGATGAGAACGGTTTGCAGTTGGGGGATGAGGCTGATGAGCGCAAGAATGATGATAAGAAGACGTAGCACGTAGGGCGTGGGTCGCGACGTTGAGTTAGGTGTCAAAGTGTAGCTGAGGACGGGGGCCAGGAAGATAGCCCAGAAGGGCAGAGTAGGGATCATAAAGCGCGGTCCCCAGGCGTAGCCGCCGTGCCACATGAACCACTTGCCGTACAGCAGCAGATGAATCACAATGACGCTAAGGGCGGTGATCGCTTCGGCGGGAAAACGGCGCAGCAGCGGTACGATACCCACCAGACTCAAAATGAGAATGGGGCAGTACAACAGCAAGCCCCGACCGGGACTGAGCAATTGGCCGAGAATGCCATCGAGCAGAATCCCACTAAACGTTTCATTGGGTAGGTAGCCGGTATTAAGCGGATCGCCGTAGCGCGAGAGGTTGAAGGTGATGAGGCTGAGACCGACAATCGCTATCGGCAGCATAAAGGCCAGCAGCGACGACCAGAACTGCACCAGCCGCGTTACAAAGTGCCGGGGTTTGACGCCTCTCAGCATGTAAAAAAGAAAGAGCAAGCCAAATACCGGCAAAAACAACGCCTCAGCATAGCGGGTGGCGACATTCCAGCCCAGAAAAAGACCGGCTAAAAAGGGATAAAGCGTCAGCGAACTAAAGAGCCGGAAGCGGAAGAGCGTGGCTTGCCTGACAGCATCGCCAAAGTTAAACAAAACGAGCGTCGCGGCCAGAAGTAGTAAGCCGGAAAAGGGATCGCTAAAGAGTGATTTGGCATACGTCCAGGCCAGGGTTGCCAGACCAAAAAGTAGAGCCACAGCCAAACCGGTTGGCAGCGAATAGCCAAGTCGATGCAGATACACCAACAGCAACACGGCGGTGAGTGCCGTAACCAGGGCATTAAACAGCAAAGCCAGGCTAACCGGGCCAAACCACGGTAAGACCAGCCCCAACCACACCAACGGCAGCAGGCCAATCGGCACCCCGACGCCCTTACGCGAGTAGAGCAGCCCGTCGAGACCGTAGGTGCCCTGCTGCAAATCCATCCAGCGGATCTGTTCGATATCCAGCGCTCCACGGCGAACCAGGCTCTCGGCGGTTGAAAACATCGCCAGCCCGTCGCTGGAGTTGATGCGCGGGGTGTAGGTCAGCAGATAGACGGCCAATAAAAAGAGAAACAGCGCCATGGCTAAAGCGGCGAGAGGCCGGTTTACTATTGTCTTGGTCGATGAAGCGGCTGGCTGCATAGCTTCTAATTATAGTTTTTGCGGTCATCTGGGCGAATTTGGCCTTGGCCATAAGATCAACCATGCCCAGTTAGAAAAAACCCTCTTCGCCTAACACGACATAGGTACATTGCAAACCCGTAAAAGTTGAATAGAATAGAAGTATAGTCGACTATACTATGTTTAGACATGACCAAAGAAAAACATCTAACCCAAAAAAGGAAGCATCATGTATACCCTTACAAGAGTCTCGCTCTTGATTTTTGTACTGCCACTGGTTGTGCTATTTACAGCCTGTACGTCTACTACACCTACTGCCGTTGTTGAGGTTGACAGCACAGACGAACCTCAACCGGCGGAAACTACGGAACCGGCAACCGCTACGCCAGCCCCAACTGACACACCGGAGCCGACCGATACGCCGGAACCACCGACAAGCACCCCAACCGAAGAACCCACCGAAGAGCTGCCGACATCAACCCCAACCGAAGAACCGACGGATACACCGGAGCCGCCGACCGATACGCCAACCGAAGAACCCACCGAAGAGCCGCTGCCCACCGATACCCCTATACCGGCTGATACCGCTACATCTGTACCCCCCACCACTGAGCCGACAGTGGAAACATCGGCGGCCATTGCCCACTTTGAACAGGGCATTCAATATTATGAACAAGAAGCCTACAATGAAGCCATCGCCGAATTTCAAGAGGTCATAAACTTAGAACCGGATTTTGGGCTGGTCTATGCCTATCTAGGCTATAGTTATGTACTGGGGCAGCAAGACTTTAATAAGGCGATTGATGCCCTGGAGACCTATTTGCAGCTAACGCCTGAGGCTAAAGATAAAGCACAAGTCGAGCAAGATCTTCAGCTTATGCGCGATGCGCTGGCAAGCCAAGGCGATACGCAGTTTGATATCCCTCAGAGAAAGTCACTTTTTGTATTTAAAAACTACAGTGGTGAAGATTGGAGTGTCGACATCGGCCCTTATCACCTGGATGTCCCGGCCAACCCGTCCGACCGGGAATTCACCTATTACACGCTGGTCATTGATCCCGGCACCTACACTTGGCAAGCGCACTCCGTAGGCGGCGGCTACTATATCACGGATAATAAAGGCAACAAAGCCTTCGAGTTCACAGTAGCGCCGGATGAGATGTACGGTACGCAGTGCTGTCGATAGGGGGATAATGAAACATATACCTAAACCGCAAGAAGGCGAGTTCAACCCTTACACCATCATGTACATCGGCCTGCTGCCGGATGATGGATTGGTGCTGAAATATATGCAAGACAACCTACAAATGATGTGCGACTTTGTTCGTACCTTTCCGGAGGGAAAGCTCACCACTCCCTGGGCCGAGGGTGAGTGGACCATCAAAGAAATTCTGGTCCATGTCAGCGACGATGAGCGCATTTACAGCTATCGTACTCTGCGTTTTGCGCGGGGCGATACCACCGAACTCCCCGGCTTCGAGCAGGATGAGTACGTTCCTTATTCCAAAGCCAACGAGCGCGACATCGAAGATATTTTAGAAGAGTACAGCGCCGTGCGCCAGGCCACCATCACCTTATTCAAAAGTTTCGATGACGAGGCCCTCATCCGCGCCGGTGTCTCGAACGGCCACATGATGAGCGTCCGGGCCGCGGCGTATCATATCGCCGGGCATGAGTTGCATCATCTCAATAGTATTAAAGATAATTACTTGTGAGTTTGATGTAAGAAAAAATAGACAGAATTTACAGGATTAATATGATTTTTACGTATCTTATCCTGAAAATCCTGTAAATTCTGTCTAACTTAATGTAACAACCTCTAGTGTTGACCCTCATCT
>JAGRBY010000549.1 GCA_020433835.1 Anaerolineae bacterium
CGCCGCATAGCAGCGGCGCAAAAATTTCCAACACCGAGCCATCAAAGCCCAACGATATTTTGTGCAAGATGCGGTCGGCAGCCGTCCATCGATAAAATGACTCGGCCCAGGTGAAGTGAAGAACCAGCGAACGGTGAGGCATCATGACCCCTTTGGGCCGACCGGTTGAGCCGGAGGTATAAATGATATAGGCCAGGTTGTCGGGCGTCACGCCGCTTTCGGGATTTTCCTGATGGTGTTCGGCTATGGCTTCCCAATCTGATGACAGACAGACCACCTTGGCGTTGTAATCCGGTAACCGATCCTGTAACCAAGGCTGGACTAACACGATCGGAGACTGGGTGTCCTGTAGCGTAAAGGCCAAACGATTAGGCGGATAATCTGGATCGAGCGGCACATAAGCGCCACCCGCTTTCAGAACCCCCAACATAGCCGCGATGGCTTCCGGTGATTGTTCCATAAGAATGGCGACGCATATTTCCGGATCAACGCCTAGCTCCCTGAGATAATGGGCCAGTTGATTGGCCCGAATGTTGAGTTCACGGTAGGTTATTTGCTGATCTTCAAAGATCAAGGCGATAGCATCGGGAGTGCGCTTGACCTGTTCTTCAAACAACTGATGGAGACACTTATCTTTGGGATAATTGGCCTGAGTATCATTCCATTCAACGAGAATTTGGTGACGTTCCGCCTCGGTCAGCAAGGGCAAATCCGCAATACGTTGTTGAGGATTCGCCGCAAGGCCGGCCAGCAACATCTGAAAGTGGCCCATCATGCGGTCGATAGTCGCCGCTTCAAACAGGTCAGGGTTGTAGATGCAGTAACCATCAAGTTCGCCTGCCTCTTCCCAGAGGTGTAGTTCCATGTCCAGGCGGGATCTATACACTTCCGCCCCCAGGCGGCTCACCCGTAGCCCCGACAGTTCAAACGCATCGAGTGGGGCATTCTGGAGAGCAAAGACAATCTGCACCAGAGGACTGTGGTTTAAATTTCGATCCGGCTGCAGCGCTTCCACCAACCGCTCAAAGGGTAAGTCTTGATGATCATACGCCGCCTGGCTCACCTGGCGAACTTGAGCCAGTAACTCCAAAAAGGTTGGGTTGCCTGATAGGTCGGTGCGCAGCACCAGGGTGTTAACAAAAAAACCGATCAGGGGTTCGATCTCTTTGCGGTTACGGTTGGCTATGGGCGAACCGACGACAATGTCTTCCTGACCACTGTAACGCATCAGCAAGATTTGGAAAGCCGTCAGTAGAGTCATGAACAGAGTCGAATCTGACTGTCTGCTGAGCTGCTGTAGCTGCCGGGTTAATTCCGCGCCAATGCGAAAACGGGCCAAATCGCCCCGAAATGTTTGAGTCGGAGGTCGGGGACGGTCGGTCGGGAGTTGCAGCAGTTGCGGCGCGTCGGCAAGTTGATCTTGCCAATAGGCTAGTTGCTGCTCCAGGATTTTGCCCTGCAACCACTCGCGCTGCCAAACGGCAAAATCGGCATATTGAATGGCCAGTTCAGGTAAAGCGCTTGGCCGGCCCTGAGCAAAAGATTCGTAGAGAGCCGTTATCTCCCGAACCAAAATGCCTAACGACCAGCCATCCGAGGCGCTGTGATGCATCGTCAATAGCAGTACATACTGTTCCGCAGCCAACTGCAACAATTTTGCCCGCAACATGAAGTCCCTGGATAAATCAAAGGGGGCGAGGGCTTCCTCCGCAGCCAGGCGCTTCACTTCGGCCTCTTGTACTTCGGGCAGCATGTGCCGCAAGTCGATCAAATTTAGACTCACCGGCCTACTCGTCCCGATTACCTGCCTTGCTTCGTCATTTATCATCGTAAAGGTGGTACGCAGGCTCTCGTGACGTCTCACGATTTCCGTGAGCGTTTGTTTCAAAGCAGCCGTATCAAGCTGACCATCCAGCTTCAGCGCGAGAGGGATGTTATAGGCCGCCCCACTTCCAAGTTGATCCAACAACCACAGCCGCTGCTGGGCATAGGAGAGGGGCAACGCTCCGTTTCGAGGAACCGGTTGGATTGAGGGCTGGGGTACACCGTCTTGGGCTTGGCGTAAAAAGTCAATAATTTCTATTTTGCGATCTCGAACCTGATCCCGTAGAGCGGGCGTAATGGCGCCTTTGGGCGACCGCGAACGGAGTTGGTCTTCTTCTATCCATAACTTTACGCCCCGGCTGTGGAGGGTTGTGATAAGCTGTTCGACAGTCGTTTCTACCATACTTCTTCCTCTTCCTCTTCATTCGGTATCAACTGCTCAGTAGGACGCATGGCCTGGGCTGCTCTAAGCGCATCGAGCCGTTCAGCCAGGCCGGCCACCGTAGGGCGTTCGAATAAGTCTCGCAGCGGGATGTTCACCGAGAAGGCTTCGCGCACTCTGGAGATGACTTGCGTCGCCAGGAGTGAATGGCCGCCCAACTCAAAGAAGTCATCGTGAATGCCCACCTGTTCAAGCCCCAATACCTCCGACCAAATACGAACAATGATTTCCTCGGTCGCTGTGCCGGGCGGGACAAAGTTATTTGAAATTCCACTGCGCAGTATCACCGGTGAAGGCAACATGTGGCGGTCCACCTTGCCGTTGGGTGTCAGAGGCAGGGCGTCCAAGACCATAAAGGCTGAGGGCACCATATAGTCCGGCAGCTTACGCTGCAAATATTCACGCACCTGAGGTATGAGGGCGCGGTATAATTTGCCCAACAATGGGTTGTTGCCATAGGCCGGCCATGGCCGGCGTGTCCGCTCCGGGGTAGGCAGCACAGTCAGCATCTCGCGGCCGTTGTTAGTTTGTCGGCTAAATACCACATCCATTGCCCCCGGCGCACCGGCCGACCACGAGACATGAACGGTGTAGGGCAATTCCTTACTTAACGCCCACAGTTCTTCCGGGTCGATGCCCCTATCGACGCGGGGCAAGTATCGGCGCAACTGGCCTACCGTCTGCTCCTGGGCCTTGGTCAGCCAGGCCAAGGTCTCCATTTCTGTTTGAAGGCGGGCATTGGGCACCCGGCGTAGCCCCAATCGCTGCGGCTGTTGCTCGTTCAGCCGTTGGCGCACCGTGGCAACCGTCAGTTCGGCCTGCTGCCAATCCACCCAGTCAACCGTTGCCTCGTGGTGGTGACGCTGACTGTCCGCGGCTACCTGCTGACCGTTTACCGTTGGCTGATCATCGGTCGCGCCTGCCTGCAAGACTACCTGATATCGAAATCGGGTTAGTTCGTTGTGATAAACTCCCCGCTTTAGCGAAATCTGCACGCGCTCGATCTGGGGCAACTGGTCCCTCAGGGCGTAGAAGAACGCCGGATCGATCAGTAGCTCGTCTTCATCCAGCAACCGCTGCTGCACCTGCCGTTCAAGCTGTTCGCGAGTCGCTTCCTCCGGCGCTTGATACAACTGCACCGACACCTGGTAGGCCATCGACAGGGCATGGTTACGGACATCGCCCACATAAATGAAGCCACCGGGCTTGACCACGTTGACCGCACCGGCCAACACGCGTCGTAGATAATCGACACTGGGGAAGTATTGCACAATCGAGTTCAAGATAACAAGGTCGAATGCGCCGGACGGGATATCCGTAAAGTCATCCGCCAGGCAGGCTAATAAGGTGATATGATCCAGGTCGGTTGAGGCCTGTTTTAATTTCTGAACGTGTTTGAGAGCGGCCTGTGAGTAGTCGGTTCCCCAGTAGGTTGTACACTCCGGCGCCAGTCGCGACAGCAGCAGCCCCGTACCACAGCCAATTTCCAAAACGTGATCGGGCTTAAGCGCCCGAATCTCGGCGACCGTGTGCTCCACCCACTCCCGCATTTCTGCTTCAGGGATGGGTAGCCCGGTGTAGGAACTGTTCCAGCCGCTGAGGTTGAAATCTAAATCGGTTTGCAAGGAAGACTGGCCGTAGGTCTCTTCATAGAGATTCTGCCAGAGCGACACAAATTCCGTCTGGGCCGTTTCACTTACATCTGAAGGCACCAGATATGCGACCAGTCGCTTATCACCGGGCTGCTCTTCCCGCATCACCACAACCGCTTCTTGTACATGCGGATGATCGGTAAGCGTCGTTTCAATTTCGCCCAATTCGATCCGAAAACCACGCAGCTTGACCTGATGATCGATCCGTCCCAAAAACTCGATATTGCCGTCCGGTCGATAACGCCCTAAATCACCGGTTTTGTACAAGCATCCTTCACCAAAGGGATTGGGCACAAATTTCTCTGCCGTAAGCTCTGGACGATTGTGGTAGCCCAGAGCCAAACCATCGCCGCCGATAAACAGTTCCCCCGGCACACCCACGGGAACCGGCTGCAGATTCCGGTCTAGCAGATAGACCTGGGTATTGGAGATTGGCCGTCCGATGGGCACCGTGATGGCGTTTTTAGACACATTTTCAACCCGGTACCAGGAGGTGAACGTCGTGCTCTCGGTTGGTCCATAGACGTGCAGTAAAACCTCCGGAGCACCGTTCTGGAGAACGGTTCTAACGGACACGGGATCAACGGCTTCACCTCCAAACAGCAGGCAGCGCAGCGATTGAAACGCATCGGGTACAGCTTGGACGATTTGATTAAACAGCGCGGTCGTCAGAAAAAGGATACTGATCCGCTGCCGGCGGAGATAGGCGGCAAATTGCTGCGGGACCAACGTTACCTCTCGCGGAACCCCCACCAGCGTAGCACCGTGAAGCAGCGCCCCCCAGATTTCAAAGGTCGCCGCATCGAAAGAGGCATTCGAAGCCTGGGCGATGCGGTCAGCCGCGGTTAAGTCGATGTAGTTGGTATTGAAAACCAAGCGATTGATGGCCCGGTGGGGAATGGTCACGCCCTTGGCCTTGCCCGTTGAACCCGACGTATACATGACATAGGCCGGTTGAGCGGGATCAACGATACTAATGGGCCTGGTTTCCGGCTGTAAGGCAATCTCATTCCAGTCGGCATCGATATAGACCTGGGTGACCGGGGTGGTGAGAAATTTGTCGGCAAACTGCTGCTGCATCACCAAAAC
>JAGRBY010000054.1 GCA_020433835.1 Anaerolineae bacterium
ACTAATTACCTCAATGCAAATGCGGAAGTTATTGTATTCACGCTCTTAAGGCTGAGAAACAAAAATCCGTAGATGTTTTTTCTTAGCCTTAGCCTCAGCCTTTGCCTCGCAAGAGCTATTGCTGCTCCTAAATTACCCTGCTTTGACTCTGCAAAGTGGGCAGCCGTACTCCGAGTTGGACTCCGGTTTGCCGGAGCGAAGGTACGAGACGATGTCGCAATCATCCGAACAATTTGCTCAACTGTTAAGCCAGGCGGTGCGCCAGGTGGCTTTGCGTCAAAAAACAAAGATACAGGCGGTGCAAGACGAGCTGGGGTATGCCCTGGGGCGCGAGGCCGGCGGCTCGACGATTGAGTATTGGCGCAAGGGGTACATCCCGGCCAAGCTGCACGATATCGAGATGCTGGCCCGCGCTTTGTTTCAACGCGGCGGCTTTCCCGACACGGCGGCGCTCGATCAGTTTTTGCGGCAGGCCGGCCACCCTGCGCCCGAACGGTTCAGCCAGCAGCTCATCGCCCGTCAGCCATCGCCCCAGGCGTCCACCCATCATCAGCCCCGGCCCGCGCTCGATGAGCATCCGGCCTTCATCGTTGGCCCGCCGGTTAGCCATCCGCGCCACTTTTTTGGCCGCGAGCGGGAGCTTAAGCGGCTGTTCGGTCTGCTCAAACATCGCCCGCTGCAAAATGCGGCGATTATCGGCCCGCGCCGCAGCGGCAAAAGCTCGCTGCTCAACTACCTGCGCTCGATCACCACCACACCCGCCGACCAGCTTCGCCCCCACCAACGCCACGACTGGCTGGCGCTGCCGCAAGCCTACCAGTGGATTATGGTCGATTTTCAAGATGCGCGGCTGGGGCGGCGCGAGCGGCTGCTGGCCTACCTGCTCGATCAGCTCAATCTGCCCGTACCCGATCCGTGTGATTTGGAGTCGTTTCTCGATACCGTTAGCGGTCAACTGCACCACCCCACCATCATTTTGCTCGATGAGATTGGCGTGGCCCTGGCCCGCTACCCTGAGCTGGATGATGCCTTTTGGGAAGGGCTGCGGGCGCTGGCCACCAACCAGGTGGGCGGCAACCTGGCTTTTGTTCTGGCCGCGCAAGAAGCGCCCGACCAACTGGCGGCCCACAGCGATCTCGGTTCGCCCTTTTTCAACATCTTTGGCTACACCGCCCAGCTTGGCCCCTTGCGCCAGCCGGAAGCCGCCGAACTCCTCAGCAGTACACCACTGGCCCTAAGCCCCACCGAGAGCGCCTGGATAATTGAACGCAGCGGCGGTTGGCCAATT
The DNA here is from genome assembly GCA_020433835.1 of Anaerolineae bacterium. The sequence continues at coordinate 1,289 of JAGRBY010000054.1, forward strand.
TTGCTGCAAATTCTTTGCCGCGAACGGTGGCTGGCCGCTGAAGACGGTGAAGAGGAGATCGACTGGCAAGCCGAAGCCCTGCGGCAGATGGCACCGTTTCGGTATCTGCTCGATGGTGCGCCGGGGGAATAGGCAATGAGAAGATAGAAATTTACCTCAGTTCGATAACACGTAACATTTTGTTCGGGAGATTGGAGATATGGAGATGAGGAGATTGTTAAGCATAACCTCAGTTCGAAGTTTGGGAAAATAGACAGAATTAACAGGATTTATAAGATAAAAATAAGTAAAAATCTTTTCAATCTTGTAAATTCTGTCTAATTATCGAACTCAGGTTAAGCATAATCTCCATATCTCCAATCTCCTCATCTCCTGCCGAAAATGTTCGTTTGTGATCCGTTATCGTATGTACGTCTTGTGAAAAGTTCTAAGGTGCAAACCGCGTGAAACAGGTTATTATGCCACATCAGGTAAATTATGGCCGCCCCTACTCCTGCTAAACCTAAACCGCTCCCCTCTAAAACAGCGCCTATGGCCGTGGCCTACAGCCACGCGCCGCCGATTCGGGCTAATATTCTGCTGGCCAGTCTGCAGATTCTTTTTTGGCTGCTGGTTCATCCTTCGGCCTGGCGTAACCACATCGCCCGCATCGATGCACAGTTGCGGCCTGACTTTTATTTGGTGGAACTGCACGCCCAACACTGGCGGCAGACGGCGCTGCGGATGCTGCTCATTCGGGGGTATGTGGTTTGGCCGCTGCTGGTGGGCTTGCTGGTGTGGACATCGGGCATTGCCGAAGCCAGCTACCTATTTGGCGAACTGCGCAGTTTGATCGGCGGCATTGCTTTTGCCGTGTCTGTCTGTGTGGCCTTGGGTGTGGCCAGCGGGCTAACGGTCAGTATCGCGCTCGGTATTGTTATGGGCATTACCGGCGGTTTGGCCTACAGCCTGGCCAGCATCTGGCCAAATGATCCGCAGCGCACGGTGGCGCTTATCATCGCCATCGGCACAGCGTTAGGTATTGCCGGCAACGCGGCTTTTGGGGCAGCCAGTGCCGTACCCGGCAGCCGCGCAGGACATCGACCCAATTACTCGTTCATTCGGCAGACAATCGGCATTGTGGCCGGGCTGTGTATCGGCATTGTGGGGCCGGTGCTGGCTACAACGCTGGCTATCCGCGCCACCAGCGACGTAACCTTTAGCGCGGCCCGCGCCCTGGTGTTCGATATCGCCGGCGGCGGGGCGGTCAACCTGATTCAGGGGCTTGTCTTTGGCGTGGCGGGCGGCATCGCTATCGGCATTGCCATGGGACGGCGGGCCTCGCCGCGTTACGGTATCATCCTGGGGATCATCTTTGGTGTTATCTCCGGCCCCACGCGCGTTTTTGCCCTGAGCATTGCGCCCGACCTGACCGGCGTCGGGAACGCAGCGCTGATCGCCGTGCTGTTTGCCCTGTCCTACACCCTGGCCGAGCGCATCGCCGGGCCGTGGACGGGGGCGGTGGCCGGGGCGCTGGGCAGCGGCGGCGGCTTTTTTCTAAGCGTCATTGGCGATGAGGCCCGCTGGCCGACTTTGCCGCTGGGGGTGCTGTGTATTATCGCCGGGTTGACGTTTTCGTGGTGGCGACCAATTGCGCTTTATCCGTTTCTGATGGTCTGGAACGGCACGCTTTATCTTATCGACCGCAACCGCCTGCGGCGAAATCCGACCCAGCCCTGCATGCTGCGTTGGCATTCGGCCTTTTGGGACGAGTACCAACGGCTGCCGCTGGTTTGGCTCGACCGGCATCTGATGTTGGTACTCAGCCACAACCGGCCCGAAGGCGAGGCCGCCCTCACCTTTCTCATCACCAGCCCGCAGCGCTGGGCCGCCCAAACAGCGCAAATCGAACTCGATGCCCGCAGCCTGGAAGCCTGCACCACCGTTGAGGCGATGAGCCACACCCACCGGCTGCTGGGGGCGGGCGAGCTAACCGGCCCGGCCAGCGCGCTGCTGCGCAGTTTCAGCCGCCTGAGCCAGGATATCGAATCGGCTCTGCAACAAAGCAGCGCCTTTAACCAGCGGTTGGCCCTGGCTTCGGTTGAAGAGCGGCTCGATGGGCTGCTGCGCGAACTTACGCGCAGCAGCGAACCGTACGCCGAGCGCTTTCTGCCCATCATCCCGGCCTGGCGCAAAACCATCGCCGGTTACATCCACAACCTGTCGGCCACGGTTGAAGCCCGCCAGGAAATCGACAACCCTTATATCATCGGCGTCCCACTCACCGAGCAGCAGGAAATCTTCACCGGGCGCACCGACATCAGCAGCCGTATCGAGACGCTGCTGCGCGATCAACGCCGCCCGCCGCTGCTGCTGTACGGCCAGCGGCGGATGGGCAAAACCTCGCTGCTCAACAATTTGGGGCGGCTGCTGCCGACCACCATCGTCCCTTTTTTTGTCGATTTGCAGGGCGCGTCGCGGGCCAGCGGCCACACCGGGCTGCTATACGCCATCGCCAGAGAAATGACGCGTTCGGCGGCGGAGCGGCGCAATCTCAGCCTACCGGCCCTCAATCGCGAGCAGTTGCTCAACGATCCGTTCACCCATTTCGATGAGTGGCTGGACAGCGTAGAGCAAACGATGGATGCCCACCAGCAGCACACCGGCCTTCTGGCGCTCGATGAGTTTGAGGCGCTTGATAGTGCGCTCAGCAAGGGCCGTTATGATGAAGAGGATGTGTTGGGTATGCTGCGCCACATTATCCAGCATCGGCCCCGCTTTAAGATTTTACTGGCCGGTTCGCACCATATCGAAGAGTTTCAGCGCTGGGCCAGCTATTTGATTAACGTGCAGGTGGTTCATATCAGCTACTTAAACCCGGCAGAAGCACGGCAACTGGTCGAACAGCCGGTTAAAGGGTTCACCTTGCGCTACGAGGCCGAAGCCAGCCGCCGGGTTTTGGAGCTGACGCGCGGCCATCCGTTTCTGGTTCAACTGCTGTGCGCCGAAATCATCACCCTGAAGAATGAGCAGGATCCCGCCCAACGGCGATTGACCACTCTGGCCGATGTTGAAGCTGCCATTCCCGAAGCTCTAACCAGCGGCAGCTTTTTTCTGGCCGACATCAAGCGCAATCAGATCGATGCAGTGGGCAGCCAAGTTCTCTCGGCATTGGCCGATCAGGGTGAGGGAGCCCGCCTTGATCGGGACAAGTTGGCTGCGCTCACCGGCCTGGCTCCCACGGCGCTCGACCCGGTGCTGGCGCATCTGGTTCGACGCGAACTGATTGAGCCGGTTACCGGAAATTATGGCTTTCAAGTAGAATTCATTCGACGCGCATTTGTTTAACCAAAATTGAGGAGTCAGACAGTCTCGATTGAGACGACACCGGGAATGAAAATTGCCGTAGGACAAACTTAAGTTTGTCCCACAAATTTTATTGTCAGAGGAGAGTCACGGCTATGTCTATTTATGAACGCGATCGCATGCCCATCGAGGAGGAAAACAAACACGCTCGGCGAGGGTGTCTCCTCGCGCTGGTTATTGTTCCTATAATTTGTTTTATATTACTTTGGCCGGTGCTGACCCTGACCGGGCCGGGGCAGCTTGTTATGGGGCACACGGTTCTCTTGACCCTTTCAAGGGGCGTACCGCTGCCCGTACCGTATGTTAGGGGGTTGGCCAATACCGCCACCGCCAGCTGCACCCTTGACCATACCAACCCCAAACCGGCCGACTTCGACGAGCGCCAAGAGAGCCTCAGCACTGAATACGAATCGATGGTGGCGTCGTATAACCGTTATTACAATATCGTACGGCGTAACAAGGGTACCCTGTCGTGGTACGATCCGCCGGAGGAAGTGCCCGGCAATTTTGCCAGCGCTAAACTGTTTTACTGTCATAATTGAGAAAAGTTGCACAAATAAAACTTCAGCCTAGACTCAGTTTATCTCTATCTCATCCTACACGGAGAATCTGAGTCTACTTATGAATCCATCAAATCGTATTTACATTCTCGATAACTTTCGCGCAGTCGTTATCTTTCTTGTTATTGTTCTACACACATCAATCACATATATGGCTTTTGCCCCGGAATGGTGGTATGTTGTCGATGTGCAGAACAGCCTTTTCTTTACGGCCGTTGTGGTACTGATTGATGTGCCCATTATGCTCATCCTCTTTTTTATTGCCGGTTACTTCGCCTTTCCCTCGCTAGCGAAACGGGGGCCGACGCAATTTCTCAAAGACAAATTTGTGCGGATCGGGTTGCCTTGGCTTTTTGGCGTGCTCGTGCTCGCCCCACCGATTACCTACCTGATTTATTTCTCGCGCAATATCCCCGTCCCACTGATGGAATTCTGGCGCAACGACTTTTGGGGGCCGCTTTATCAACAAGCGGTTTACTGGTTTTTGGGTATCCTGTTTTTATTCTTTGTGCTCTTAAGTTTGGTCTATGCCATCAGTCCTGGTTTTCGCGCCATCCACCAAAAAACTACTCAGCCTACCTGGCTTTTGTTAATTGGCTTCGTTTTGCTCATGACCGCCGGATTTTTGACGATGAACTTCTTCTTCCCGCTCGATACCTGGAAACCTGCCGGTTATATGTTTATGTATCAACCGCTGCGAGCGCCGCTGTATATCGGCTATTTCGCCTTGGGGTTATATGCCTACCAAGCCGGCTGGTTCACCGAGAACGGCTACCGCCCGCGCTTGGTGGTTTGGCTGACCACCTTGATTATCTCCGGGCTATTTTATTTGTACTATCGCTTCACAATTCCCGGTCCGATCCAAACTACCGTTGTTCTCAAAGCGGGCAATGCTTTGCTGTTCAACCTTTTCTGCTTTTCGTCGCTGCTGGGTGGTGCTGCACTACTCCAGCAACTGCTCAACACCGCCAACCCGTTTTGGAAAAGCCTGGCCGCTAGTTCTTTCGGCATTTATTATCTACACCCCCTTGTCTTGTTTCCATTAGCATTGCTGTTAGTGGCCCTGCCGCTGTCCATCTTCTTGAAGGCAGTTATTCTGATCGTGCTTACACTGCTGTTGTGCTGGGCGGGGACGGCTCTCGTCTTAAAGAAGGTTCCATTCGTGCGGCACGTCTTTTAAACTACAAAATTCTCCTCAGCCAGCCACAGATTTTCATCACCCTTCGATAGCATCTGTGGCTGTCTGTGCATTAACCAATAAATACCACCTGTTACTCGTTAGGTAGAAACTGACCTCCAATGTAAAAGGAGTTACCCATGAATCGATTTTTCAGTATTCACCGCAGTGGAGTAGCTTTGTTAATTTTAATTGGTTTCGGGGTAATCTTATTTTTTGCGTCGGAAGGAAGTAGCCTAACCGAAGATACACCCAACGCAACCCAATTCTCGTCCCCGCCTAACCCTGTTCAAACTAAGCCAACATCAGCTGCCATAGCAACAGCAACTAGAGATGTGGGTGTGTTCCAGTCGCCGTTACCTCTTCCGGTTGAGCCAACCCTAACGCCACCGGCAACACCACTTATTCAACCGCCGCTTTGTAAATTTGAGGGGGATATGGCTAAAAAACCAGAAGATCCCTCGCAGCTAAACCAATTTGTATTTTCAGCACCCAAAGTCATCTTCAGTCGAGAAGCGCCGATTGATTTGATTGAGTGGTTGCCTGACAATCAGAGATTGTTGGTTCATATAACCATCCCAATAAAACAGTCTATTGAGACGGTGGACACAACCACCGGCCAAACTGAGGTCTATGCCGATAATTTACAAAGTGCTAGCCAAGTCCATTGGGTAGCCAGTGAAAATGCGGTAGTCTATACTGACTACAAAATGCAGGAGTTTAGTGGGGTCGATCAGTTTGGAGTGTGGCTAAGTCGAGGCAAAGGAGAACCGGATCAACTTTTGCTGGAAACAGAGTATGCTGAATTATTGAGAGCCAAAGAGAATATCCAAAAACTTTCCTCTGAAGTAGCCAGAGCATTAAATGTGTATGATTTTCCGTTTGACCCGGAGCAATGGCGGTATAACAAGTACCCGGAAGACAACTACTATCTTCAATCGTGGAGTGCGATAAAATTCGCCTCGTCGGTCAGCCCGGATGGTTCCAAAGCTGTATTTTACGGGGTTCCCTGGCTGTATCTGGTTGATCTAAAGACCAATCAGCCGTGTGAAGTTGATCTGGGGCAAACCTACAACAGTGAACAAGGGCCACTACGGGTTTTTAATGCTTTATGGAGTCCGGATGGAAAATTACTGGCCCTACAAACGGCTGTTGGTTATCGAGAGGAAAATTTGCGTTTTAATGAGTTGGTAATCTTAAATACAGTTACCGGCAAATTGTATCGACCTGAAATAAAATTGGGCTACATTTTAGACATAAGATGGTTTCCCGATAGCCGCTACTTGGTGGTAATGGGACAGTCAACTGAGATTGAGCAACCTCAGCTAAACCAACTAATTGGGGTAGTTGATAGTTTGACCCAACAATCTCGTTTAATATTATCTGATCATACTTTTACTCAAGGTAGTCAAGCTGGTTTTCAATTAGCTTTATCGCCGACTGGAAAAGATTTAGCAATCAACTGTCCAATTGTTTCTGACAAATATTCTCTTGGGTTAAAAGGTCAAGTGTGCCTTATATCCATAAATTAAATCTTAACCAAAGGACGCCCGAATAATGCCATCCAGAAGTTTGACCTCACTTGCTTTTGCTTTGGCTGTTTTAGCCTTATTGACAAATCAAGAAACCGTTTCAAGAGCCAAACCATTAAATGTCTATTCCCCTCCAACTCAAGTAACGGTACAAATGTATGAACTGAACCAAAACGGAACATCGACAAATATTAGATGCTCTTCAACAAGTGTTAACTGGGGATGCACAGCTTTTTGTAACAATTTCACAAATGTTTGTGCGCCTGGGCCTACCAAAGTCTATCCTTACAGTAGCAATGCCCCCTCAGTTCCTATTGAGAGTGAGTATCTGCCGGATGTGGTAGCGCGTGAAGCCTTCCCGCAAAATCTTTCTGCTGTGGCTGTTGAGGCTAATGCAATGGCGGCTCGCTCTTTTACCTATAGGCATATTCAAGTGGGTAGTACCATTGACAACTCCACCAGCAAACACCTCTTTATACCATATTATTTTGAATGGCTAAACCCCACCATCACCCCCAATAATCCGGCCAATGTCTGCAACAGCACTAATTTGAACTTGGCGCAACAGAAAGTGTGTAATGGAACGGCACATCGTTATTATGTCTCCTACGGCACCGCTCCCAATGATGATTTACCGGCCATAACCCAATACTTTACCGATATCCGCAATCAAACCGTAGCCGGGGCACAACCCTTCGAGGTCAGCGTACCGGATCCCATTAGTTCAGATCCCGCTATTACCCAATCTGGCCATGGGCAGGGGCTAAGTCAACGGGGAGCCAGCCGGTGGGGGTATGGCAATATGGGGTACAAAGGCAACCTTACTCCTTGGAGTTTGCAGTGGACTAAGCCTGAACATATTTTATTTCATTACTATACCGGGGTTCATCTGCGTGATGCAGACAGTAGCAACACGTGATTATCTCCCGACTATCGTTGGAATCCATTAACTGTAAATTGGGGCAGTGGAGCCACTCAGCCACCCAATATGCAAGCCGGCACAACTCATAACGTTAGTATTCAACTACAAAACACGGGCATCATAAATTGGGGAAGTGACGTGAGTTTATCCTGCCAATGGAAAAAACCGGATGGAAGTATTGTAAATTGTCAAACCAGTACTAATCTAGGGTCATTGGCAATTGGTTCACCCGCTCCCACGGTGACCTTGCCGGTTAAACCCAACAGTAATTTTGCCGCCGGAGTGTATACATTGATAATTGATATGAAGAAAGGTTCAACCTTTTTTCATAATCGAGAATCCGGTAGACCCTGGCCAACCTTAAACTATAGCGTTTGTATAGGTAGTAATGGTTGCCAGAAAATTTTTCTACCTATTATTCAAAAAAACAGCATAGGACTAAATTGTTCCTATTTCATCGAAACTTGGTATCCGGTAGGAACAAATATCTGTAATCCTTCTGTCTCTAATTGCGCTCAAGGGGATGGTCAACCAGATAATGTGTGGGCTGGGCCGTGGCAGACTGGTTATCATCAAGTTGAATTCTCACCACAATTACATTGGTAACTATGGCAATTTATACATTTCCGCTAAATTGAATGATCAGTGGATCAACGTACATTCTTCATCAAATCAGAATGATTCGGGCAGATGGGAACTCACTGGAATAGGGTCACAGGCCGGAAAGTACATTTCGGGGTTGAGGTTTGGATTTTCGACCAGTGTAGGAACGCCAAACAAGCATCAATTCATGGTTGATGGGTATCGAATCGTCAATTTTATGGCTTGTGGAAACTGAGAGATACTATAAATTGTTTAGATGAGGTGATGTTATAAAACACCACCTCATCTCACAAAAAAAGTTAAAATACACTTGTTCGTTTTTAGGAAGTGATTGACTTGTGAATTTACTTTGGTTGTGGAGCATAATCAAAGATTTAGTAATCCACTAACCTCCAACCTCTAAACACCTCTTGACAACCGAACAGTGTTCGGTTATAATGACCTCAAAGTTACCGAACAGTGTTCGGTCGTCCTAGAAGGAACGTATTGTGACAGAAGATGAATTAACGCCCAGAGAACGTCGGGCGGCCCGCACTCGCGAAACGATTTTAGATACGGCCCGACAAATGATTAGTGAGCAAGGAGCATACGGATTTTCTCTACGCGAAGTTGCTCGACGCAGCGATTACAGTCCGGCTGGGCTGTATGAATACTTTGGTAACAAAGACGAATTGGTGGGGGCAGTCATCGAGCAAAGTTTTGAGCGCTTTAGTCGCTACATGCGCAGTGTGCCTGCCGATTTGCCGCCGCGTACCTATTTATTGGAACTTGGGATGACTTACATTCGCTTTGCCATTGAAAACCCACAGCACTTCATGCTCATTTTCAATACCCCCGACCTCCACACTCACAAAGCAGAGGATGAATTCATTACCGAAGGAACGCATCACCTTTTGGTACAAGGTGTTCAGCGCTGTTTGGATGCCGGTGAAATTTCGAACCACTACCAGCTTGATGATTTAGTGTTTGCCGCCTGGGCCACTGTTCATGGCATGTCAACGCTCATCATCAGCCATCTCTCGCAGGACAATCACGACTGGCTTTCGTCCAGCCGGACCATGCTCGAAGCTTGGTGTCGTGGGCTTAGCCAATCACCTTGATTTTTTTTACACATAACCGAACGGTGTTCGGAATAAACACGCTGTATAGTGAGTTGGATAGATAGATAGATGGATGGATGGATGGATGGATGGATGGTGAGTTAATGACCAGTCCACTAGCCAACCATCAAACCCATTATAGGAGAGAACAATGTCCGTAATTTGGTACAAACTGTGGTCTGATTTGTGGGATAACAAAGTGCGCACGATTTTGGCCGTGCTCAGTATCTCGGCCGGAACGTTTGCGGTGGGTGCGGTGTTTGGTATGGCCGATCAGCTTTTGGCCGGAATGGACAATGCCCATCGCGCGGTCAATCCATCACACCTCAACATTGGATTGGAGAAACGCATTGACCGCGATACGGCTGTTCGATTGGAAAGCATCGACGGGCTGGCCGGAGTCGAGGTGCTGAACCAGGTGACCGTGCGCTACAAAACCAGCCCCGAAGCCGAATGGGAGCCGGGCCTGATGATTATGCGCGACGATTACCACGCCATGAAGTACGACCTGCTGCAGCTCAAAGCCGGCGAATGGCCCGAACGCACCCGCAGCGTCGGCATCGACCGCTCGGCCAGCGATTTCTACGGCATCGACATTGGGGATGAGGTTATTTTTGAACTGGCTCAAACTGACCGGGCGTTGAAGGTAACGGGCAAAATTCGCCACCCGTTTGTGCCGCCGCCGGCGTTTGGGGGTGAGGCCCGCTTTTTTGTCGATGCGCAGGGGATGGAGCGTTTCGGCATTGAGGAGGGTGAGTTTAGCACGCTGCTGGTGCAGGTGGATCCCTACAGCCAGGAATTAGCCGAAGAAGTCGCCACGGAGATTAAAGATCGGCTGGCCAAAGAAGATATCGGCGTGACGAACGTCATCTATCAAGACCCCAACAAGCATTGGGGCCGCATTTTTGTCGAAGGTTTTAACTTTGTCCTGCAAATTTTGGCTGTTGTCTCGCTTATTGTCAGTGCCATTTTGGTGACCAATACCCTCACAGCGCTGATTACCCAGCAAACCAACCAGATCGGCATTATCAAAGCTGTCGGTGGCAAGACCTCGATCATTTTGCGCATTTATTTGAGCGCGGTCTTGGTGTATGGCCTTCTGGCGTTTCTCATCTCGGTTGCGCCGGGGGCTTACGTCGCCTTTAGTCTGACGAAAACGTTCCTCAATCTCTTTAATATTGATTACAATACCTTCCATATTTCTCCTTTGGCCGTGGGGCTGCAAGTGGCTGCGGCTCTATTGACCCCGCTGCTTGCGGCTCTGCTGCCCATCCTCAAAGGTACGGCCACAACGGTGCGCGAGGCAATTGCCAGCTACGGCATCGCCGGTAGCTTTGGCAACAACGGCTTCGATCGCTGGATCGATGGCCTTAGCCGCCGTTTTTTACCTTCATCGTATGCTATTTCGCTCAATAATATGTTTCGAAAAAAAGGGCGACTTATTCTCACGCAGTTGGTTTTGATCACGGCCGGAACGATGTTTATGGTGGTCATCAGCTTAGCCCAATCGACCGATTTGACGGTGGCGCATGATTTAGACCGGCGCAGCGTACGATGTACGCATCAGCTTTGAGGATCGCCAGCGGGCCGACCGCATGGTGCGTATGGCCGAGCAGTTGCCGGAGGTAGCCGAAACCGAGGTGTGGCTGACGTCGCCAGGCTCGCTGCTTAAGGACGGCCAGCGTTTACGTGAGGCGGGTGTCGGTATTTTTCTGAATGGGGTACCCATTGGCAGCCACATGTATAAGCCGATTATTGTGGCGGGGCGCTGGTTTGAGCCGGGTGACGAGAATGTGCTGGTGATCTATCAGGAGATCGCCGAAGATCACAACATCGCCGTGGGTGATACGGTTACGCTCGATTTGGGAGAGTTTGGCGATGACACCTGGCAAGTGGTTGGTATCTTTCAAACCGTCTTTACCGATGGCTTCGGTGGCGATCCGATTTATGCCCCGCTGAATGCTGTGGAAAATGCAACGCATAAGTACAGCCGTGGCACGCAGATTTTGGTGCGAACGCAAGAGCGCGACCAGACTTACGTCGCTGCCGTTTCCGATAAACTGAAAACGCTGTATGAAAATCGGCAGCGGGATGTTGATCTCAACGGCAGCGGGACGACCTTTGAAGATCGCCAGTTTGCCGACAGTCAGTATGCCATCAATATTAATATGCTGCTGGCTTTGGCCGCTATTTTGGCCCTGGTCGGCGGAATCGGGCTTATGGGAGCGCTCTCAATTAGCGTAGTTGAGCGTACGCGCGAAATCGGGGTGATGCGTGCCGTTGGAGCTAGAACGCGAACCATTTTGGGGATGCTGATTATGGAGGGTGTGTTACAGGGAACACTCAGTTGGGCTGTAGCCGTGCCGCTTTCGTTTTTGTTAGGGCGTCCGCTGGCACAGCAGATGGGGCAAATTATGCTCGATATCAATCTGGATTACGCCTATAGCTACGGAGCCGTATTCCTATGGTTAGGTATCATCTTAAGCATCTCCACGCTGGCTTCCGTACTGCCGGCCCGAAACGCGACTCAAATCAGCGTGCGGGAAAGTTTGGCCTATGCTTAAGGCCTCGTAACAATACGGTATCGAACACAAAAAAAGCGATCCGCGCGTAAAGCCGGATCGCTTTTTGATTGCATTTTTGAGGCGGAAACTACGCTGTCGAACTATTTCTTGCCGGGTTTTTTCTTTTTGGGGGTGGAGGTGGTTTGAGCGGTTGTTGGCGGTTTGTTGCCGGCTTTGGGTTTGGCCGGGCTTTTAGGTTGGTTTTGATTGCGGTTTGCCATGATCAAATCTCCTTCGATGGAATTTAATGTCTTAGTAGAGGGGTCGCTGGAAAATTTCATCTCCAAACGACTATACTCAATCATAATCTACGCCTGTATAAAAAAAGTAGAAAAATGATTTCAAATGTGTGTGAAATATAATCGACGTGTATTAATTTTGCGACAGGCCATCGAGGTAGATGGACACCAAACGGGTAAAACTTTCATCACGATCCAAAGGCATTTCGAAGGCTCCGCCGGTTTCCAGGGAAACAAACCCGTGTAATACGCTGCGAAATCCTCGAATGGCGTGGAGGGCGGCTTCGCCTTCCAGGTTGTAGGAAGCCAGCACCAACTGCAAAATCATGAGCAGTTCGGACGAAAGGGCTGCCAGTTGCGCATCATCCGGTGGCGGGGCTTTGAGCACCAGCGGATAGATACCAAGCTGCGCGTGGGCAAAAGCGCGATAGGCGTGGGCGATAGCCAACAATGCTTCACGGCCGACTTTGCCGACAACCGCCTGCCGAATATATGTTAAAAGCTGCTGTAAGCCCCACACGGTGAGATCGTGCTGCAAGCCGTCCATGCCTTTAACGTGGTTGTACAGCGATGGCACCCTGATATTCAATTCGGTGGCGAGGTGGGTGAGGGTGATGTTAGCCAGGCCGCCACGTTCGTTAGCTAGCCTGGCCGCCGTTTCGATAACGCGCTCGTGGGTGAGGGTTCGCGATTTAGCCATGGACAATCTTTTGATGATGCTGACGTTTTGCAAGGTTCTGCTCGGCTTCAGCGATGGCGCGATCCATCGCTTGGGTTGGGTTGTCGATGACTTTCCCGTGCCCAACGGCCAGCCGCGACGGATTAAGGCGGCGCAACTGTCGCGCGGTGTCGAGCGCGGTTTGAGGATGCCAGGTTGCCATTGCCGGGAAAGGAAAGAGCCAGCGCAGGGTTCCGGCAACGGCCAAACCGGCTTGCGATTGAAACGCATCACCGCCGATGAGTGTACCGTCGCGCGTATCTAAAAAGGCGATGTGATCGGGCGTGTGGCCGGGGGCGGCAATTACTTGTAACGAACCGATTTGGTCGCCGGGGGTCAAAAGACGCGTTGGTTTGGTTTGGCGCCGGACAAAATCGCCGCGCAGTTTGGCTTGAGGCTCGTCGGCTGTTAAGCTCAAATCACCCTCTAGAAAACGAGCAGTACGGGCCGTGAAAGCAATTTCCAGGCCGGGGAGCAATTCGCTAATTTTATCTAACGAACCGGCATGATCGCCGTGCGCGTGGGTTAATACCAAACGGGTAATGGGCAACTGCTCACGCCGGGCCGCTTCGAGAATAGCTTTGGCACTGCCGAATAAATTGGTATCAACCAACGTTAGTTCATCTTCTTCACGCACAAAATAGCAGCTAAATGCTCCTAAACGGGTTAGTTGAATTAAGTTTTGGCCGTGATGTGTTACTTTCATGGAAAACCTCCGATACATCGTCATGATTTATCAAACAAACTAATACAACTAGATTATAAACTAATATTATTAGTTTGTCAAGAGGCAAAAATAGTACCACCTCAGCCAATCAATATCAACACAAAAGGCTAAGGCTAAGCAGACAAATTCAGGGTGAGTCGCCAATCTCAAAAAATCGGCGCGTTTTCTTTGCTTTTTTCTCAGCCTTAGCCTCAGCCTGATTTACACCAAGTCGTCTTACGGCTGAGTAATTAACCTGAGTTCGATAATTGGACAGGATTTACAAGATTAAAAAGATTTTCATTTGATTTAATCTTATAAATCCTGTTAATTCTGTCTATTTTCTTAAACTCCAAACTCAGGTTAATTACGATTTTACTTACGAAAAAAGCTAGGGTGTGACCGGGGCGGGCAGCCAGGTAGGATAACGTTCGTCGGTGGGAGTGTTGGTAATTTGAGTCCAGGCCGAAGCCGGAATTTCGGTGGTAAGCGGAGAGGGAACATCGAGCGTATAGATGTCCCAACTGTCGCCGCGATTGGAGGTGAAGGCGATGGTATTGCTGGCTGAAGACCAGATAGGGTCGCGCTCGTCGGTCGGGTCATTTGTCAAGCGCAGGGCATCGCCACCATTGGCAGAGATGACATAGAGATTCCAATTGCCGTCGCGATTTGAGGCGAAAACCAACTGCCGGTTGTCCGGCGACCACGAGGCGGGCCAGTCATCGGCCGGGTCATCGGTCAGTTGGCGCGGGTTTGAGCCATCGGCGGCCATGACAAAGAGATCGGCATTGCCGTTTTGGTCGGAAATAAAGGCGATCTGACGGCCATCGGGCGACCAAACGGGCCACTCTTCGTAAGGTTGGCTGGTGGTTAGTTGGGTGAGGTTTTCGCCATCGGCATCAATGGTGTAGATTTCAAAATTACCGGTTCGACCGGAGCTAAAAACAACGTGGCGGCCATCCGGGGACCAGGCCGGATGGAGATCATCGCCGGGCGCGTCGCTGAGATTAAACGGTTCATTGTTGGCATCGATGATATAAACATCTCTGTCGTTGTTTTGATCGCCGGTAAACAGGGGTTGGCCGGTGGCAGACCAATTCATCCGTCCATTGGGATCAGGTTTGAGCGCTTCGGTGGGGGCCAACAAAACTTCAAAATCAACGTAGGATATGCGCTGGCTGGAGAGAAGCCTTAAGATTTTAACCCCTGGCAGTGTCAGCGCCGCTGGACTAATTACACCGGGTGAGGAGGTGATGATGGTCGGCGACGGGGTTGAAGACGGCGACGGGGCAAGTGTGGGGACTACTGGTGACGGGGTTGAAGATGGAGACGGGGACGGTGAGGGAGATGGCTTAAGCGTTGGCGTCAGCGAGGGCCGAGGAGTTGATGTGGGGGTGTTCTCAGCCGTTGGTGTAAACGTTGATGTGGGTGTTGGCGTTGCTGTATTATTGAGGGCCACAACGTGTTCAACAGTAGATGTAGGCGTTGGCAGCGTAGCTGTGGCCCCCGGTTCGGTGGCTGTGGCCGCTATATCGACGGATGATACTACGGGGCCATTGATGTAAGCCAATAGGGCAACCAAGCCCGTTACCAGAACAAGTAAAACCAACATTATCAGCCCGGTACGACGGCTGTACATGGGGCCATTTCGGCTCACCGGTGGGGTTGAACGGGCTAAGGGTGACAATGGGCCTGTTTCTTGGTTGGATGGTTGCCATTTTTCCGATCTCTCCGCCAAAATTTGAGAGATAACGTCGCTATTAGAAAGGATGGTAGCATCCGTATCAGTCGTAGACACCAGTGTGTTTTCTAGCTGAGAGGCGAATGGGTTATACCAGGCCGCAACAGCCGGATTATCTAATTTTCGGGAAATGGGTTCAAGAGGCAGGGTGATGTAAAACTCTGAACCAACGCTCACCACGCTCGAAACAGAGACTTGGCCGCCATGCAGTTCGATTAAATATTTGGCAATGGACAATCCTAAACCAAGGCCTTGACGGTCGCGGGTTAAGGTGTTGCTGGCGAGACCAAATTTCTCGAAAACTTGATCAAACTCCTGCCGGGCGATACCAGGGCCGGTGTCGGAAATAGTGATTTTTACCTTGTTGTCGATTTTTTTGGCGTGAATTTCAATAAGCCCCTGATCGGTATACTTAACGGCATTACTGAGGATATGAAGCAGAGCTTGCCGGAGCCGAAGAGGATCGGCCTTGAGAATGGGCAGTGATTCGGGCGACTTATAATGAACTTCCAGATTTTTGGTGCGGGCCAAGCCCTGAGCAATGTGGGTTACATCGCCAAGAAGCTGCTGGAGATCAACCGCCTCTACGGCCAATTGAACTTCGCCACCCTCAATATGGGCGACTTCCTCCAAGTTCACCAGAAAACTTTTCAAGTCATCTATTTTTTTCCAGATGTTTTTAAGAGAAGGCGCATGGCCGTTGCTGCCCAGTTTAGGCTCAAGATATTCAATTTCTTCCTCAAGTTTTCGAAACTGAGTATTTAGGCGTTGAACGGTCGCTTCGAAAAGTTCTAAAAATTGCCGGTTGTTTTCCTCACCGGTTACTGGGACTTGAGCAGATTTGGTCTGCATCTCGGTGAGACGACTCTGCAAGGCGACAAATTGCTGTTTCAGTTCGGTCATCTGCCGAGAGGACTGCATGATGGTTAAGGTTCGATCCTTTAAAATCGCCCGATTTTCTTCTAACCGCCGTCCCAGTTTGGCGATGTATTTTCGCCCCTCGGCGGTTAGTATCCCGGTAAGCAGTGTTAATAGCGCCGGAGGAAGGAACAGCGTGAGCATGCCTAACGCCGATTGATGGGTAATGAAGAGAATAAAAATTGAAAGACCGATAGAAAATCCGATAAGTGTCAAGGCTACGGTGGAGTCGAAAAGCATACCGGCTATCACTGCCACAGGAATGAGCAAATAGGGAATAAAGGAAGTGAGGACATCGACTTGCAGCATTATCTCAGCAATAAGACCGATGAGTTGAAAAATGAGAATGTAGGCCGCAACCACAACACGCCCGATCATACGGAAAATGAAAGTAAACGCGCCGATGATGATTAGAGCAACACCGTGAATAAACCAGGGAGAAAGTGTTCCGCCTAGCGTTAGAGCGGCTATCGCTATAATTAAACCAATAACAACCAGACCTAGAACAACACGGGCCAGAATTTCATCATAGATTTGTTCAACTTCGTTCATTTTCCCTCTTAGAGCGCCTCGGCTGGAATAGGCTGTCTGGGGGTAGCCTATACTGCGTAAAGATCGGATACCGGCTGACTGACGATATTGTTAAAGATCAAAGGAAACTCCAAGCCAGGGGGAAGATTGAAAATTCTATCACCCCCAGGTAACTAGGCCTGGATGTGCATTAACACTCTAAAAGTTATCACAACTCTTTAGTTGAAATCAATAGGCTAATGGTGGGAGTAGCTTTAACGACGCTGCCACCAAACCACCAATCCGATGGCGACAAATATGAGGGGAATGACGATGACTGACATGAAGAGGACAAAACTTACTTGAAGAAAATTTAAGTTCAAGGGCTTAACAGAGGGGTCGGCAACTACCTCAGAGATAAGCTCGGATGTATCTAATTTTTGGTGGGCAATTTTGGTAAGGGCCAACGTTATGCTAGGTTCATCGATGTCATAAACCGAATATGTATTGCTGCCACTAATAAATATCATGCCATACTGTTGTAAATCATAGGCCTGCATTAAATCGAATTTGATGTCGGGGTCGTACAATTGATAGGTAACTAAGTTCGAGTAGGACTGCATGCGTTCCAAATAAGATTTTGCCTTTTCCCAGCGATTATCATCGGCGCGGAAAAAACAGAGAATTTGAACCGGTTCTTTTAGCTTATTCAAAGCGTCAATTGTATGAGGAGATAGTGAATGAGCGCGGGCTCGCGTAAGATCATACCATTGGTTATATCGAAAGCTGACGACATTAAGCAAAATGATAAGTATGATCAGAAAAAAAAATTTTAGAGGACCACTCGATTTATTTTGAGCCATACGCAGCTAACATCGTTATAGATTTCAAAAATCAGCTCTTACGCAGTTCTAAAGGTGACAGTCACTTAGACATTCTAAATCGACCTATTGGGGCTAATCCAATGCCGATTGTCTACCCATAAGTGACTGTCACCTGACTTTTGCGCAAGTCCTATAAATAATAATTTGGAAGACCAGTTGAACGGGAAGATCAACCCAATGTTAACGCCACAACCTCATTTCAAGGATGTGAGAGGTAATAAGCAGAATTCCAATAATAAGGCTAAAAAAATACATTACATTACTTAGCTTTACAACACCGCCAATGAAATCAAAAAAATGAGGTTGGGGTGACAGATACAGCAAGATCGCCCCGACAATACCGGTAAAAACAAAACTGAACCGACCTATAAGCCAAAAAGCAGTAATAACTGTAATCGACACAATAGCAGCCATAAGTTGACCACTACAAAGGGCTGATGCCAGCACACCAATACTGATAAACAGACCGCCCAAAAACAACATTCCCAGATAGCCGGATAAAATAACCGGCAGATCGGGTTGTCCAAAGTGCGATAAAAACCACAAATACACAACTGTAGGCGACAGCATAAATACAAAAAACGAAAATGCGGCGATAAATTTGCCGATAACAATCTCCCACACATACACAGGAGCCGTCATCAAAAGTTCCAATGTCCCCTGCTGAGACTCTCGCACCACAAGCGGCGTTGTCAACAGTGGAATAAACAACATAAGCATGGCCCCGGCAAATCCAAACACCGACACCAGCGAGTCTTCACCGCTGGTAATGGTAAACGAGAATACCAAACCGGTAATAAACAAAAAAAACGCCCCTATCAAATACGAAGCTGGTGAAACAAAAAACGTCTCAAGTTCACGCTTGGCAACAACAAGGGCATTCATAATAAAGCTTATCGATTAGCAAACGGATGGGGAGCAGGTCCAATTTCTGTAAAAACAGAGGCACTTACCGGTTTTGATGCCGGTTGAATTTCGGTTTGTTTTGGTGCGGGACGCAGCGATCTTTCGCCAATAATCTGGCCTTGATCCATCATCAAGACCCGATTGCAAAATTGTTCAGCCTCGCGCCAAGTTTGGGTGCCAAGGATAATGGTATATCGGCCAGTTAAGGCTTTAATAAATTCATAAAATTCAACAATTTGATGGGGTTCTAAACCGAGCGTAGGCTCATCAAGCAGAAGCAGCTCCGGCTTATGAACAACGGCCTGGGCTAACCCAACCCGTCGATAAAGATGCAGCGGCAGTTTACCAATGAGGGTTTTGGGATGATCGGTTAACTGAAGTTTTTCTAAAATATGATGAATACATTCACTTCTATCGCCCACTTTATGAAGCCGCAGCACAAATTTTAGATAACTTTCAACCGTCATATCAGGATAAAGCGGTGCATTTTGAGGCAAATAGCCTACCCGCCGCCGAATCTCATGGCTTTTGTTGAAAATGTTGTACCCTAATATTTGAAGTTTACCGCTGGTGGGAAACATATAGGCAGTGAGCATACGGATAAGGGTGGTTTTACCCGCTCCTGCCGGTCCAAATAAACCAACAGTCTCATTCTTTTCGACATTGAAACTTACATTTCGAACAACCGCATTGTCCCCGAAATGTTTGGTAAGATTTTCTATCTCTATCATGGAGACCCAATCTAAACTGAAGATTTATACAACCAGACAATGACTTGCAATAGTTTTATCATATGGAGTTGAGATTAAACAAACATTAAGCTTATTGTACGCTAAGCGGCATGGGCAGAGACCAATAAAGCCGGTGCGACTTTTCTCACTTTTTTACGTACTGGTAATGAGTGATCACTACCTTTGCACTTTAAAGAATTACGACAAGAAACCAGGGTTTTTAGCATTAAAAGAAACATCTTTGG
>JAGRBY010000550.1 GCA_020433835.1 Anaerolineae bacterium
TAAGCAAGCTGAAGAAGAAGCCAAAGAATTGGTAAGCCAAATGTGGAAAACCGTAACCCTGCACTGTTTCGAGATGATGTCTGAAGTGACGCAGTGGGGTTTTAAGATGAAGCAGACCACCGGCAGGGCTTTAATACCGCAAACGCGCGATGAACGGCTAACAACGATGACGGCTTACATTTATAAAGAACAAAACCGCCCGGAAGAGGAGCGTTTTGCCAAGCCGGATTTAGCGGCAATTATTATGGTGCGTGATGCGTTAAAAGCCAATGTTACTGCCTATCAAATTGCCAATACACAGCAAAAAAATTATGGTGAGCAGTGTGCGTCATTAATTCAGAGGCTGTCGGATTATTTACAGGCCAGCGCGATTGATATTTTGGCCCGAAATTTTAGTATGAAACTTTCGACTCAATTGCAAAATTGGGGGTTTGAAGTGGCCTTAAAGCGGCGCAAACCGTCGAAAACAAATGACCCGGCCCCGGTTAACGGCACCACCACCGCAAGTTCGGCTAATGGCTCAACCAACGGCTCAACCAGCACGGCGGTGTCGGCGGAAGGGCAGGCCTCGGCTGATGATAATGATGGTTTACTGTCGTCACTGACGGATTAGGGGCAGTTTCTGTTGACATGGGCCTAAAGATGGTCGTAGATGTCATTTCGAGCGACGATAGGAGCGAGAAATCCCCGACAACGCGCAGTTGCAATCGAAGTTGGGGGGATTTCTCCTCGCAGGCTCGTCGAAATGACATGAAAAATCGAAATGCCAACACGACCTAAAAAGTGACTGTCACTTTGGCGTAGCAGCCATAAGTAGCCGCCGATAAACATCAAACGTGTTTTGCGCGGCGGTAATGATGGCATCGGCCTGATCGATTGGGTCGGTTAGCTCGATGACGGCCTGGCAGAAGGTAAGCCATAAAGCGCGGGTGTTTTGGCCGCATAAGTGATAGTAATGAAACGGAGCAGCTCGATTGAGCTGCTTGTTTCTTTTTAAAGCCTTAAAGATAACGGCTCCGCCCAAAGTTGAGCCTTCCATAACATACATCGCGCCCAAGGCCTGGGGAATGGTCTGCAGGCACAGATCGACCGGGCAAACGGGCGCACAATTGAGGTTGAGTTGGGTTACATCGTGCTGAAGGGCGGCCAGCCGGCGGCGGTGGGGCAATTGCAGGCGCTCGGCCTCTAAACCGAATATTTGCGGCAGTTGGGGTTCAATCAGGCGGTGAGCGTGGTAATGGGTTAAAATGAGGCGGTGGTAGTGGGTTAGGCTTAGGGTCTGATTAAGGATGGTATCGGCCTGGGCTAATTGCTCTACGGTTTGGTGATGCCGGGCCGTTTCGTGCTTTAAACGGTCTAAAATAGAGGGCTGTGTTGGTTTAGTCAATGTCTTCTTTTGATTTGTTTTGCAAATACTCTTTGATAACGTCCATTTCTTGGGCCATGGCGGCTATTTCGCGCTGATATTGGGCAATTTCATACTGTTGTTGCAGCATTTGCTGATGGATGCGATGCAATTTTACGGCCATTTTTTGGCGGATGGAGTAGCCTGATAAAATCTCTAGAATGATATTGGGTAAGCGGTTGAGATGTTTTTTTAAGACAAAGCCGGACGCGCCGCCGATAATAGTTTGCGCTGCCAACTCTTCATTATCCAGCGTGCCGGTTATAAACACAAAAGGAATGCCGGGTAACTGCTGTTGCGCTACTTGCAAAGCTTCATCCCCCATAAATTGGGACACAAGATAATCGGCTAAAATTAAATCCGGGTCGAACTCGATTAAAGCGTGTGCAAAATCGGGGCCGTTATCAACCACGCGAAACTGATAAGTCTGCAGCACTTTTTTTACCTGTCGCTCAATGAGGACAGCATCCTCTGGTACATCTTCTAAAAGCAAAACATGCAGGGGGTGCTGCTTAAGCGAATTGGTTTGGCTCGTCATTTTTTTGTTTCTTTCTGTTACTTGCGATGGTTTTTAGCCTTCAATCGTTCTTGTAGTTGCTGCAGCTTGAGGCGCATTTCCTCTAATTTGGTGTGATATAGGGATATCTCTTTTTGTTGTTGTTGTACTTTTTCCTGCAGCTGATGCAGCGATGTTTGCGTTTTTAAGTATATTGACGCGTTGTTGGCCATTGCCTGGGTAATAACCTGCGGCAGTCGCCTTAAATTTTTCTTCAAAACAAAGCCGGACGCCCCATTTAAGATGGTATGCGCCGCCAGTTCTTCATCTTCCATGGTTCCGGTTACAAATACAAAGGGAATGTGAGGAACCCGGCTTTGGGCTAGCCATAGAGATTGATCACCATTAAACAACGGTACTTTGTAATCAGCCAAAATTAAATCGGGCTTAAACTTGTCGAGTGCCTCTTCAAAATCATCTCGATTATTGACAACACTAAGTTGATAGGTCTGCACTATTTGCTCAATCTCATAGGCAATAAGTTCGGCATCCCGCGGCACGTCTTCTAAAAGCAAAATGCGCAGTGGGCGTTGAGTGTGTGAAGGGGTTTGGCTCATAGTTGCTCCTGTTTTTGAAAACTCGGTGATGGTTAGGCTTTTGGTTACTGTCACCCTCGATAGCTGTTTTATTCGTCTGCTGCGTCTTGTTTAGCGTTTAGTTGGGTTTGCAGTGCTTCCAACTGCTTGTGCATGGCCAATAGGTTTTTTTTATATTGTACCAGTTCATGGGTTTGTTGTTCCACCTGGTTTTGCAGTTGGGATAGCTGCTGTTCGTCTTTGTGCTGTTTAGCAGCCAATTCGAGCGCTTGATTCATTACATCCGACAGTCGCCCCAAATTTCGTTTTAGCAGAAAGCCGGATGCGCCGTCGATAATGGTTTGGGCCGCCATTTCTTCATCATCAATCGTGCCGGTTACAAAGACAAAGGGGATTTGGGGTGCTTGTGATTGCACAATAGTGAGCGCGTCGCTGCCTCTAAAGCGGGGCAAAAGATAATCAGACAAAATTAAATTGGGCTTGAAATTGTTGAGCGCTTCTTCAAAGTCGTCTTGATTTTTCACAACGTGAAGTTTGTAATCCGGTATGGTTTTTTTTATCTCGCGTTCGATGAGTTTTATATCCTCGTTCAAATCTTCTAAAAGGAGAATGCGAAGGGGGTGTTGGTTATTTGTTTCTAATGGATTCATACTTTGTTTGACCTTATTATACATATTTTTGGGTATTATGCCGTAGCCAGTATTGACCTAATGTTTGCAGTAGCTCTTTAAAGTGATTGTATTTTACCGGTTTTACCAAATAGCTGTTGGCACCTAATCGGTAAGCCTCGGCAACGTCACGCTCTTGGGCTGAAGCGCTAAGGATGATGATGGGAATGGCTTTGGTGCGATCATTGGCTTTGAGTTTGGCTAACACATCCAGGCCGTTGATTTTGGGCAGTTTGATATCTAAGAGAATGATTTTAGGCCACATATCGGGGAAGGGGTTGGTACGGAAAAAGAAATCTAGGGCGGCTGCGCCATTATTTAGTTGGTGATAGTTGGTTGTAATGCCCTCTTTTTCAAGAACGCGAGCCACAAGCTTAGCCTCGTCAATATTGTCTTCAATGTGGAGGATGTCGATGTTTTGTTTTTGGTTCATGGTTTGATTGTGAAAAAAATCGCCTCGCTTTATTATAATAATTTGTGGATCACCTTTATGTTCGCCTACAGTGGTTTTTATTTTCGATGATGATGTGAGGGGGGCGCATCAACTTCTGTATTTAAATCGGCTGCGTTATTCTGCTGCGGCCGGTAGCGGAAAGGCTAGATAAAAGGTGCTGCCTTGTCCCGACCGGCTCTCTACCCAAACTCGCCCATGGTGCGACTGAACGATGCGCTTTACCAAGGCCAGCCCAATACCGGTGCCCTCAAATTCGTTTTCATCGGCGTGGAGACGGCTAAAAACATTGAATATTTCGTCGGCATAGACCATATCAAAACCAATGCCGTTATCAGCGATGGTATAGAGTATTTCGTTGTCTTTCTGTTCGCCGTGTATCTCAATACGGGGTTGGTCTGCGGGGCGCGTGTATTTGACCGCGTTTGATAAAATATTAAAGAAAAGTTGTTGAATAAGCGGATAATCGCCGTACAGCGGGGGGAGAGGCCCGACCTCAAACGCAATCGTGCATTTTTTTTCAACCTCTTGGAAAAACTCGATAAGTTCGTCGATAATGGGTGTAAGATCGAGCTGATTATGAATTTTTTTGGCGCGGCCCACGCGCGAGTAGGATAAAATATCTTCGATTAATTGGTTCATTTTGGCCGCGTTTTTGGTGATAACGTTTAAAACCTGTTGGGCTTCTTCCTCCAATTGATCTTCATAATCTTCCAGCAATATTTCCGCATAGCTGTCGATAAGGCGCAGCGGCGAACGAAGATCGTGCGAAATCGAGTAGCTGAAGGCATCTAATTCTTCGTTTGCTTTTTGTAACTGCGTATTGATCGACTCAATCTGGCGGGTATATTGCACCATAATGTTGGTAATGTGCTCGCGCAGCTTTTGGGCGGCGCTGCGTTCGGCCGGGTGCCAGGGCAGCGATTTGCCGTGAACAATTTCTGTCCACTGTTTAAATGATTTGCGGGGGCTAAGGCGCAGGCCGTCGGCTTTAACCGTAACTGCTTTTTTGGGGTTGCCGGCCCATGTTACGGTTTGAACCTTTTCCGGTTTAAACCACAACAGCCAATCGCCGGTAAGGTTTGATATCGGCAGCGCCAACAGACCGGCTGCGGTGTTGATATCGGCCTGGGCCGGTGGATAAACGGTGGAAAGTTGGTTGGTATAGTAAAGTTGGTTATTGTTACGTTCGTTGAGCCAGTCAATTACATCTAAAATTCGGTTGGCAGTGGGTGTTTGTCCGTGTAAAATAAGACGCTTGTTAAAGTAGATGGCTGCGCCGCTACTTTCGTTAAGATCAAGCAGCGTAACCGGATATGCGCTCAAACCGGCGACAATATCTAAAGAGCGGCTCATTTGTTCTTGCAAAACTTCATTAACAGCCG
>JAGRBY010000551.1 GCA_020433835.1 Anaerolineae bacterium
GGTTTGTCGCTATTTCCAATAATGTCTATTAATCCCCCGGAAGTTTTTATGGCTTCCGGGGTTTTTTGTTGCCCCAGCCGGAACCGCTCTGGCTTCCTGCTGCCGAAACCCCAAGTTTCAGCGGCTGAAACGATCATTTTCAGCGGCTGAAAACACCCTTTTTCAGGCTGAAAACACCCCTTTTCAGCGGCTGAAACTGACTCTTCCAGCGGCTGAAACTGCCCGCTTTAGTGGCTGAAACTAGCCTTGTTAGGAAAGGGGTTATGAATTAGGAGTCAGGAATGTCTGTACGACCCTTAATTACTGGGGTTGACGTGGCATTTGTAGCTGGCCTGGCCCGAGGGGGTAATATCAAGCCACCAGTTGGTGGTATTGATAAAGCGGTTTCCATTCCAGCATGAGAAAGAAGAAGAGTACAGCTTACCATCGCCCCGAACGGCAGACTGGGGCGGCTCTGTTATTAATGTGCCTTTGCAATGGAATACAATATTACCCTGGCCGTTATCATCATTGTTGGCTACATTGACCTTAAAGGTGCCTTCAAATTTGTAGACGCTGCCATCGACGAGGTAGACCTCTGTCGCGCAATCGTGCACTTGACCGTCATCCGTGGAAGAAATGCCGATACCTATCCCTACAGGTTCCGTGCCCTTGGCATACACGGCGGCGGCAGAGATGAAGATTAGCAGTAAGACCGAGAAGATTACTATCAGCTTTTTCATTTTATGCTCCATTTGTTCAAAAGAGTTAGTTTGATTAGATGAACCCATCTTAACAAATTTGATGGAGCCTGTCTGTCCCATGATTAGGGCAGTTTTGTCATAAATTTGGGGCAAGGCGGGGGTTGGGGGCCGGGGGTGCGTTTACTCCACACGCCGGTCCACTCCGGTACTCTGGCCCAGCCCCGGTCGCGGATAGTTTGGGCCAACTGCGGGCCAAAGAAGAACGCCGTTTTGGCTACGGCCTCGTCGACGCTGCCAAATTGGTAGTCGGTGCGGATCTCCTGACGGCTGAAGCCCTGTTCTGTTTCAAGCCAGTGGTAGTAGCGGGCCAGCCCTGGGGTGGGTGGGGCCGGGGTCAGGCTGCCGGTTGAGAGCGTTTCCATAATAATCAGCGCCCCGCCGGGGGCGGCCAGCCGCTCCATCTCGGCCACCACCTGCTGCACTTCGTGGGGCCAGCGGTCGCCGTGCCAGCCGACCAGATGGCCGATGGCCCAGCCGGCCAGCACTACATCGGCCCAGCCGTCGGCCAGGGGCAGGCGGCGCATATCGGCTTGCAGCAGCGACCAACTGCCGCCGCGCTGCTGCCGCCGGTGCTGTTGTTCGGCCAGCATCGCGGCGTGGAGGTCAAGGCCGACCAGTTGGGCGGCCTGGTTGCCGATAAGCAGGGGCAAGCGCCCGCTGCCGGTGCCCAGATCGAGAATGCGCCGGCCTGCCAGTGGGGTTATCCGCTCGATGGCTGGGCGGAGTTGGCCGTCGACATCCTCCGGCTCAATCATCCGGTGGTAGGCGGCGGCCTGGGTTGTGTAAATGTCGATAAAATGATCGGTGGTCAAAATTAGCCTCCCTCATCGGTACGCCGCACCACGCCTTCGCGCCAGGCATAGACGGCGGCCTGGGTGCGGTCGGCCAGGTGCAGCTTGCTCAAGATGTTGCTGACGTGGCTCTTGACGGTTTTCTCGCTAATCACCAACTGCGCGGCGATGTCGGCGTTGCTCATGCCGTCGGCAATCAGGCGCAGTACTTCCAGCTCGCGGTCGCTCAGTTCGGTGAAAGGGTTGGGGGCATCTTGCCGGGCACCGTGCAGCTCTTGTACCACCCGGGCCGCTACGCGCGGGTGCAGCACGGCCTCGCCTTTGGCGGCTTTGCGCACGGCGTGGGCCAGCTCCTCCGGCTCGGCATCTTTTAGCAGGTATGATAGCGCTCCGGCGCGAATGGCCGGGAAGATATACTCATCCTGATGGTATGATGTCAGCACAATAATTTGGGTGCGGGGGCTGGTTTGCTTAACCAGCCGGGTGGTTTCCACGCCGTCCATACCGGGCATCACCAAATCCATCAGCACCACATCGGGCGCGTGTTCGGCCACCAGCTGGATGCTGGCCTCGCCGGAGTCGGCTTCGGCGATGACGGTAATGTCGGGCTGGGTTTCCAGAAAGGCACGTACACCGCGCCGCACTACATTGTGGTCGTCAACAATCATTACGCTAATAAAGTCGGTCAATGTTTGCTCCTTTGAAAATAGCAGTTAGCGGTTAGCTGTTAGCAGATAGCTGATAGCAAAAGATTTTCATTCGCGTTGCTGTGGCGAAGCTGCTGCCGGACGCTTTTGTAGATAATCCTCAGGTACAATTTGGGGTGGCTGAAAGGCCGTTACCTCAAAATCGGGGCCGTCGTACCGTTCCACCTCGACCAGGGTGCTGTGCGCTGTTGACCCCTGAGCAAGCTGCGAGGTTCCCGTGTCGCGGGTCAGGATATTGGGGTTGCCATGCAGCTCCAGGCTGCCAATCTGGCCGGGTTCCAGGGGGGTATACCAGGCTCCGGTTGGGAGTTGAATGATACCGGGCTGAATATCATCCGACAGAATTAGCCGGGTTAAACAAGCGCCGCGATCATTGAAGATGCGGATGAGCTGGCCATCGTGTAGGCCCCTGGCCTGAGCATCCTGGGGGTTCATCCGTGCCGGTTCTCGGCCCTTAACTTTGTTCCGGCGACTGGCGACGCCGTGATCGAATTGACTGTGCAGCCGCGTTTTGGGCTGGTTAGAGATGAGATGTAGCGGGTACGCCCTGGCCCTGGCCGCTCCCAGCCATTCATCGGGCACCAGCCAGACG
Source organism: Anaerolineae bacterium (assembly GCA_020433835.1). The sequence continues at coordinate 2,834 of JAGRBY010000551.1, forward strand.
GGATGACCGGGGCAATCATCGTAATCAAAGGCCGCAATGGTTTCCGAGAAAATCTCGATTTTGCCGGAGGGGGTCGTCAAGGGTGAACCGGCGGGGTCTTGTCTAAATCGAGCCAGAAATGGCGGCTCGACTGTAACTTGCTCTTGAATGGAAATCTGCTCACCCAGCCAGAAGGCCTCAAAGTTGGGTAGCTGTATGCCATGCTGGCCCGCTTGTTCGACCGCTTCTTCATAAAGCGAGCGAACCCAGGCCATCTCATCTTTATTGTCGGTGAATGCTTCTTTGAAGCCTAAGCGGTCGGCCAGGCCCACAAAGATATCGTGATCATTTTTGGCCATGTGGAAGGGTAGCACCGCTTGCCGCATCGGGCTTAAGTAACTGCTATCGCGGGCAAGGCCGATGTCATTGCGTTCAAGAGCCGTGGTTGCGGGTAGAACAATGTCGGCATGGCGGGCACTGGCGTTCCACCAGGGTTCATGAATAATGATGGTTTCGGGTTTGCGCCAGGCCTCAAGGAGCCGGTTTAAGTCTTGGTGATGGTGAAAAGGATTGCCGCCGGCCCAGTAAACCAGTTTAATGTCCGGGTAAAGCAACGCCTGGCCGTTGTAGTTAAAGGGCCGGCCGGGGTTCAACAGCATATCGGCAATACGCGCTACCGGAATAAAGGCTCGAACCTTATTTTTACCCTGATCGACTGCCGGCCATGGGAAGGGCAGGGGGCTGCCGGAGCCCATGCTGTGCATGGCACCATAGCCAAAAGCAATGCCGCGACCAGGGAGGCCGATTTCGCCCAACATAGCGGCTAACACGGTGGCCATCCAAAAGGGTTGTTCGCCGTGCTCGGCCCGCTGTAGAGACCAACTGACCGAGATGATGGTTCGTTGGCGGGCCATACGTCGAGCCAGATCGCGAATGATATCGGCCGGTACGGTTGTGATTTGCTCAGCCCATGGGGCGTCTTTGGGCTGGCCATCGCTGTTGCCCAATAGATAGGCCAGAAAGCGATCAAAACCAACGCAGTAGTTTTGCAGAAAGGCCTTATCGTGCCGCTCTTCAACCACCAGCGTGTGGGCTAACGCCAGCATAAGGGCGGTGTCGGTATTGGGCCGCACGTTAATCCAGTCTGCTGCCAAAACGTGGGCCAGATCATCCCGGATGGGGCTAATATTAACAAACTGCACCCCGGCTTTTTTGGCGGCCAGCATATCGTCTTGGGCTGTGTGCGGGCCAAGGCCGCCGGCGCTGATTTGGGTGTTTTTCAAGCCGGCACCGCCAAAGAGAACCACAAGTTGGCTGTGTTGGGCCACTTCTGACCAGGGCGGGATTTCATCTAACAAGTCCGACAGGGTGCCCATAATATGGGGTAAAATGACATGGCCTGCGCCCAGAGAGTAACTGTTGACCGAATAGGTGAAGCCGCCAAAGAGGTTAAGAAAGCGGCGCAGTTGGCTTTGGGCGTGGTGGAAACGGCCGGCGCTGGCCCAGCCATAAGAACCGGCAAAGATAGCTTCGTTACCGTAATGGTGCTTAACCCGAGCTAATGCGTTGGCGGCCAACTCTAAGGCTTGCTCCCAGCTAACGGCTACAAAAGGCTCTGCGCCCCGCCCCGACCGATCACTATCGGCCCCTCGCTCCAGATAGCCGGCTCGGATCATCGGTTGAGCGATACGGACGCGCTCGTCCAGCGCATCAAGCAGCGATTGCCCAATAGGCGTTGGGTTCTTGTCTACCTGGTAAGGATGAACGGCTTTGATGCGGCCATTGTCCACTTCGATACGATAATTACCCCAGTGAGTAGAGGTAGGCGTTATGGTATTGTGATGGGTACTCATGAGAAATCTCCTCTCTGAATATAGCAGTTAGCGGTTAGCTGATAGCAGTTAGCAGATAGCCGATAGCAGTTAGCAGATAGCTGATAGCAGTTAGCAGATAGCCGATAGCAGTTAGCAGATAGCTGATAGCAGTTAGCAGATAGCTGATAGCAGATAGCCGATAGCAGTTAGCAGATAGCTGATAGCTGGTAGTAAAAGATTTTGGCTCACTATGTGTTACGAGGAGGAACGCTGGCTGCTGTCATGCCCGCATGCTTCCCCGCCTACGCGAGGACAAGCTTAGCGGGAATCTAGCGCCATAAGACCGGCTGGATGCCCGATAAAGAC
>JAGRBY010000552.1 GCA_020433835.1 Anaerolineae bacterium
TGGGGAATCGTCTAATGGTAGGACAGCGGCCTTTGGAGCCGTATATCCAGGTTCGAATCCTGGTTCCCCAGTTTGGTTATTTTTGCCAAACCGGTTGATACACGCTATAATAAATTAATCGGTATTCAATTGGGGGCGTGGTGTAGTGGTCAACACGCCGGCCTGTCAAGCCGGAGATCGCGGGTTCAAGTCCCGTCGCTCCCGCTCACATAGCTTTAACAAAAACTGTTGCCGTAAAAAGCAGCAGTTTTTTGTTTTTACAATGCCAAGGAGGACAGAGGATGACTGACCTGACCATTCTGTATCTGCATGGTTTTTTATCATCGGCGCAGGGCACAAAAGCAGATTTCCTGCGGCAACGGTTGGCTGCCTATCCCCACGTTGCATTTCAAGCTGTTGAATTTAATCCAACGCCGCGCGATTTTGAATTTATGACCATCACCGGACAGATAAATCGGCTGCGGCAGTACATTCTCGAGCGTCAGTATGAAGCCGTGAGCCTTATTGGAAGTTCATTAGGTGGGCAAGTTGCACTTCATTATGCCTATCGCTATGGTGGCGTTAATAAGCTCTTGTTATTAGCTCCGGCTCTCTTTTATAGCGTCAATCGCTATGCTATTAATGAGTTGGCTCAATGGCAAATTTCAGGAGTGCGAACCTTGTGGCACGATGGTCTCCAGGCTGATCTACCGCTCCGCTATCAATATCATCTTGATCGCTTGCAGTATAATCAACCTGTCCACCCACCTGTGCGGACGCTTATCATCCATGGCCGAAATGATGATGTGGTACCCATTACCGGCAGCCGTCAGTATGCTTCAGCCAACCCAGACAGCGTAACTCTGGTCGAAGTTAACTCAGATCATCGACTCAACGATCAATTGTCTATCATTGGGGACCATACCGAGTCATTTCTGTTAGGCTAATCGATTCTATGCAGATTGCAAAAGTATGCTATAATATCACCGTTGATCCCGAAACGGATCACATATTCTAATAACATAGTGTTTTGGCTGTTCAAAGTGGTCGCCCGGTTTTTTTTCCATCGGGCGTTTTTGTTGCAACAGAGTGGCTCCATACTTGTGGGAAGAGTCGGCTGTTCGCTAACAACCGGGGCGTGATGCTAATCGCGCATGCTGCACAACAAACGATTCAAAACGCAAGCAAGTATGGAGAAACCATGACAACCGAATTTTATAATCTTGGTCTACACCCGCAGTTGGTGCAGACCGTAGCCGATCTTGGCTACACCACCCCTACCTCTATTCAGGCCGCCATTATCCCCACAATGATAACCGGCCAGGACATCATTGGCCAATCGCAAACCGGAACGGGCAAAACAGCGGCTTTTTCATTGCCGATTTTGCACAACTTGGATGCTAATCAAAGCCACGTACAGGCGCTGGTGCTAGCCCCCACCCGTGAATTAGCGATGCAGGTCGCCCAGGCAATGTATCAATATGGACGCGACGTCAACGTGCGGGTACTGCCGGTTTACGGCGGACAATCATACAGTCGCCAAATTAATCGCCTCAACAAAGGCGTCGATGTTGTAGTGGGCACGCCCGGTCGCTTGCTCGACCTAATCCGCCAAAAGGCACTCGATCTCAGCCAGGTTTCAACGGTGGTACTCGACGAAGCAGATGAAATGTTAAGCATGGGCTTTATCGAAGACATCGAAGCTATTCTGGGAGCGACGCCGCCCGCCCGGCAAACCGCGCTCTTTTCAGCCACGCTGCCCGGAGAGATTCGCCGCCTGGCTAACCAATATATGCACAAACCACACTCCTTCAGAGTTGAAGCCAAACAGCTTACGGTTTCAACCGTCGAGCAGCGCTACTATCTGGTGAATGAGTCGGATAAGCTGGCGGCGCTCACCCGTCTCTTTGAAGTTGAGCCGATTACCAGCGCCCTTATCTTCGCCCGGACGCGTGTTGGCACCGGCGAACTGGCCAATGAACTAACCGTACGCGGTTTTCCGGCCGAGTCGCTCAATGGCGACCTCAGCCAGGATGCGCGAGAACGGGTGCTGGCTCGCTTTCGTCAACAACAAATTACCGTGCTGGTAGCCACTGATGTCGCTGCCCGGGGTCTCGATATCGACGATATTTCCCACGTTTTCAACTTCGATTTACCGCCTGAACCAGAGGTTTACGTTCACCGCGTAGGTCGAACAGGACGTGCCGGGAAAGAGGGCATGGCGATTTCGCTGGTTACACCGCGCGAACGGTGGCTGCTGCGCAAGATCGAGTCGTACACCAAGCAAAATATCACCCCGAACACGCTGCCGACCATCCCCGAAATCAAACAACACCGCGAAGCGCAGTTGGTCGAGCAGATGTTGATTTGGCTAAAGCGCGATCGCTGCCGCCGCGAGCAGGAAATTGTGGCTGAACTGGTCGAACAAGGCTTCGACATTGGCGATATTGCTGCTGCCGCCTTAAAAGTGGCGCGGGCAGAAGAGAAACAGCGCCCCATCGAGCCGATTGCTGAAGTACGCGAGTCGCGCCCGGCCAGAAACCAGCGAAACGATAAACAGAATCGCCGCCCTCGAACGCGCCGTCGAGACGAGCGTTCTCAGGAAGGCGGTATGGTCCGGCTGTCGCTCGATGCCGGTAAAGCCGACGGAGTGCAGGTTAACCACGTGGTCGGCACGCTGGCCTTCCATGCTGACATTCCGGGCAATGCCATCGGCAAAATCCGCATTCAAGATCAACACACGTTGGTGGATGTACCGGAGCAGTTTGTCGGACAAGTTTTGGCCAAAACCGGCTCTTTTCGGATTGGCAAGCAGCGCATTGCTGTAGAGCGCGTCTAGAAATTACAGGGCCACAGGGGATTCTCTGTGGCCCTTATTTTGTCGTTCGCGTCCTTTCCGGAGCGTCAAAGTTTACTTTGACCCTATCACAATTAGAACTTACACAGTTCTAAAAAAAGAAAAATAGGTTGCACTGCAACGATATTTGTAATAAAATGAGAACCAAGAGTCATCAACTCCTCTCTTGCCACGACCTACCCTTACAAAACCAATTTATCAACGGAATAAACGCTTTAAGGAAATCCGTAATTGTTCGACTTAATCGTCAATGAAGCCTTTTAACACATCAATTTCCTTACCCAACCAGCTAATCGTCTACGGTTTTCTTTTGTTTGCTTTTATGCTGAGCGGTTGTAACACAACCACCGATCAGCAGCCGATAGAGCCGCCATCGACTTCGACCGCGACCGATCAACCCACTGAATCGCCCCCTACGCTAACTCCAACAGATCGCCCTTTACCCTCGCCCACTGCAACTTTAGAGCCATCCCCAACGGCTGCCGTTGTTGCAACAGCAACGCTGACCCCGACAGCAACCACGGCGGCAGCGCCCGTCGCCGTTACGGAAACAGCGAAAGACAATGCCCCATCCTTAGATACCAGTGATGTTGTGGCCGCCGGGTTGCAGGTTTACAAAGCGCAATATTGCGGCATCTGTCACAAACTCGATGTGGCTGGTACCGGCGGTATTTTTGGCCCGGAGCAAAATCATATCGGCACCACCGCCGAGACGCGCATCAAAAACCCCAACTATCGCGGCCATGCCACCACTGCCGCCGACTATCTCCGCGAGAGCATTCTTGAGCCGGGGGCTTATTTTGTTGAAGGCTTCGAGCAAAGCGCGCACCAAATGCCCCCTTATACGCACCTAAGTGACACCCAAGTTGACGCACTGGTTCTAATGTTGTTGCAGCAAAAATAAGATACGCTACTATGTTTAATACAGGACAACTCGTCCTGTTTATAAAAATCATATTAAGCCAATGGAGGTTTTATGAAGACAAAATTTGTAGTGGCAGTGGCAGTCCTATTGTTTATGTTAGCCGGTAGTGTAGTGCAGGCCCAGGGAGGCGGCGAAACCGTGGCCACCGGCCTTAACGCCCCGATGGGGGTTTTAGTGGCTCCTGACGGCAGCGTGTATGTGATCGATTCTGGTATGGGCGGCGATGAGGAAATCCCCTTTATCAGTCCACAAACCGGCCAAGAAATTACCGCCCAGTTTGGCGAAAGCGCCCGGATTGTGCAAATAGCCGCCGATGGCACCCAAAGTGATGTAGCCGCCTTGCCCTCAGTTTTGGCCGGCATGGAGCCTATCGGCGGTGCCCGATTGGCCATGGTTGACGGCACCCTTTACGCCACCGCCGGCCAAATGCTGGGCGAGCTTGGCACCGACGCCATGGAAAACTCCGCCGCAGTGCTCAAGATTGAGGATGGCCAGGTATCCGAAGTAGCCAGCACGTGGGTTGTAGAACGTGACCAAAACCCCGATGGCACCGTGGTCGACTCGCATCCTTACGGCCTGACCGCCGCTCCCGACGGCAGCCTGTGGGTGACTGACGCCGGGGGGAACTCTCTGCTCAAGGTTGATCCGGCTTCGGGCGACATCGAACTGGTTACGGCCTTTGACGGCGTGCCCAGCCCGCTGCCCAGCCCTACGCGCGACAACGCGCTGCTGACCGACCCGGTGCCAACCGGCGTCGTTGTCGATGACAGCGGCACAGCCTATGTCTCCCTGCTGCCTGGCTTCCCCTTCATACCCGGTTCGAGCAAAGTGGTGCAGGTGTCAGCCGGCGGTGAAGTAAGCGATTATGCCACCGGCCTGACGATGCTAACCGACCTGCGCATGGGGCCCGACGGCAATATGTACGCGGTCCAAGTAGGCCAATTCACCGAGCAAGGGCCGGTGCCGAACATGGGTCGCATCATTCGTATTAAGGAAGGCGACGCCTCAGAAGTTGTGGTCGATGGCCTCTCTTTCCCCACCTCCGTTGATTTCAACGCCAATGGCGACGCCTATGTGACCATCAACGGCGTCGGCGCACCCGGCTCCGGCGAAGTCGTTATGTTCGCTAATGTGACCGGCATGGAAGGCACCCCAGTTTCCGAAGCCGACGCTGCCGCAGCCGCGATGATGGCTAAAGAAGGCGATGCCACGATGACTGCAGAAGGCGAT
>JAGRBY010000553.1 GCA_020433835.1 Anaerolineae bacterium
CATCGCCGCCAGTTCATACTGCCAGGCGTCCTCCAACTTAAGATGGCTAACCAGCTTCTGCACAATCGTGCGCAGCCGTACTGTGCGCTTAAAAGCCACCGGATTCAGTTGGTTGAGAACATCCGTTAATAATTCTATGCTGCCCTTAAGCGTCTTTTCTAGCACGTCACGTTCAGCCGTGCGCAGCCGGTACTGCTCCAAGCCTGTCGTCAATGCCTCAGTCATGTCGGCTAGAGAACACGGTTTGACCAAAAAGCGAAAGAGATACCCCTTATTCACCGCATTAAGAACCGTCTGCAAATCGGCATTGCCGGTTAACATCATCCGCACCGTATCCGGAAACATCGCTTTGACCTCTGTTAAAAACTGGATACCGTTCATAACCGGCATGCGCATATCAGAGATGACTACGGCAAAGGGACCCTCGTCAGCGAGCAAAGCCAAACCTTCCTGACCACTAGCCGCGGTTTCCAGATTAAATTGACCGTACAAGCTCCGTTTGTAGCTACGCCTAATGTTAGTTTCATCATCAACTAAAAGAATCTTATTGCTCATCAGATGTCCTTGGTCCCATTTTTTTATCACAGACAGCTTGCCAAACCGCCAGCCGGTTACCCCGTTGCAGTTCAGATAAATAATTAGCGTCTAACGTTCGGTTATGCAGGAGATTATTAGCCACATAGACTGCTGCTAAAGTGCAGAAGTTATGTTTGCTACCATGCAACGGCTGGTGATGGAAAGCTAAAGCTTCAATGATGGGAGTAGGCAGCCCCCATAGACCCAGAAGATAGGCTCCCACTTCGGCATGACTGGTGCCAAAGATCTCGGCTTCTACCTCAGCCACCATCCGCCCTTGAGCCTTGCTCTGGGTCAGCACTTCCGCATAGGTCTGGGGAAAATTGGTTGCCAACACCAGCTTGCCCACATCATGCAGTAACCCCGCAGTAAAGGCTTGCTCGTGTTCCTGTGTATTTCCTGCTTCCAATTTTGATAGCTCTCTGGCCAGCATACCCACTGTCAAACTGTGGTGCTGCACCGCTTGCCGAAAGCGAACCGACATTTGATCTTGATCAAACTGGTCAAACAGCGAAATCGATAGGACCAGCATTTTAATTATATTCAACCCCAGTAACGTCACAGCTTGCCATGGATCGCTGACCAAACGGGGCACCCCAAAATAGGCCGAATTGACCAGTTGCAACAGTTTGCTGCTCATGCCAATGTCCTGGGCAATAATCTCCCCTATGTTTTTCATAGAAACATTCGCTGTTTCTAATTCGCTGATCAGTTGATTATACAAGGTCGGTAAACTGGGGATGACCTCCAGTTGGGCCACCAACCGCTGCAGCTCTTCCGTCGCCAGCAGCCGGTGCAAGGCAAAGGTTCGCTCCAGGGTTGCCTTCAGTGTGGTCGCATTACATGGTTTTGAAAGATATTGGTGGGAGAGTGTTGCGGCCCGCAGGGCTGAGTCGGTGTCGGCTTGCCCCGATAAAACAATCCGGATCATGTGAGGCGCACGTTGCTTAACCTCACTTAATAGTTGTACCCCACTCATACCTGGCATCCGCATATCCGTGATAATGACATCATAATCTGTTTCGGCTTCAGCCAGCAGAGCCAGCGCCTCCGCCCCACTTTGGACAAAGGCCATTTCAAAAGAGTCGCGCATAACGCTCATCGTGCGCCGCAAACCCCGCAATATGTGGAGTTCATCATCGACAAACAGGATACGTTTTTTACTACTCATCCGCTTCTTTACTTTCCGCACCCTTCGCGGTTAGAGGTAGTCGAACCACAAAGGTGGTGCCTTGGCCTACTTCGCTTTCAACGCTGATCGTCCCCCCATGTTTCTCCACAATCACCGAATAAGATATGGCTAAGCCTTGCCCCGTCCCTTGTCCCACATCTTTGGTCGTGAAGAAGGGATCGAAGATTCGCGGTTTTATGTCCGGGGCAATTCCCGTTCCGGTATCGCGAATGCGGATCTCGGCCCACGCTTCGGTATGGACCGTAGTCACCCTGATTTTGCCTTTCTCAACCGGCTTGTCGCCCACTACATCTTTAATGGCATGCGCGGCATTAACCACCATATTCAAGATCACTTGATTGAATTCGCCCGGTAAACACGGTACCGGCGGTAAGTCATGATCGAAATCTGTTTCCAAATCGGCCACATAGCGCCATTCGTTGCGGGCCACCGTGATCGTGCTCTCAATGGCTTGGTTCAGATCAATACTCTTTTTTTCCGCACTCCCCGGATGAGAAAAGTCACGCATCGCTTGCACAATCTTCCTGATCCGCTCTACACCTTCTAAGGTTTCTTGGATAGCCAACGGAATCTCTTCCAGCAAAAACGCCAAATCCACCCTTCCGGCTAAATCCTCCACCTCGGTGACCAGCCGGGGCGGCATCGTTCCTGTTTGCTGCAGTTGTTGGTATTTCTCGATCACGGTCGTCAGTTTGCTAAATGAATCTTCAAGAAAGCCCACATTGTCCCCAATAAATTGCATGGGTGAATTGATTTCGTGAGCAATTCCTGCGGCCAATTGTCCGATCGACTCTAATTTCTGAGACTGCACCAACTGGCTCTCCAACGTTTTTCGCTTTGTCACGTCGCTAACCACACCGTAGATCGTTCTGCCCCCATCTGTATCCTGAACCCGACCGCTATCACGGACCCATATGACCTGTCCGTCAGCCCGAACTATTCGGTATTCTACTTTGCTGTCTTGGCCAGCCACCAAGTGGCCCAATTGTTCCGCCGCCACTGCCTTGTCATCAGGATGAATGAGCATTGTCGGCCAGAACCTCGCATCACGGATAAAGTTTTCGTACGGATAGCCGGTCAACGCTTCCACATTGGCTGAAAAATAGCTAGAGACCGGTTGCCCATCGGCCTTTACTTCCATCACATAAATATGGTCGCTGATCGACTCAATGATCTGGACATTTTGCCGCTCCAATTCCAATTCACGGCTCACATCCCGCTTGACCACCACGTAGTTGGTAATCGTATCCTGTTCATCCAGCACAGGGGTAATGACCGTATCTTCGGTGTATAGCGTGCCATCCCTTTTTCGGTTAACTACCCGGTCTCGCCAGATCTTTCCGGCTCTGATGGTACTCAACAACTCTTGGTAGAACAGCGAGTCTTGTTTCTCGCTTTTAAGGATAAGTAGATTTTTGCCCAACACTTCGTCTGAACTGTAGCCCGTCCTCCCCTCAAAAGCGGAATTGACGTAGAGAATACGCTCCTCCGCATCGGTAATGACCACAGCGTCGTCGGTCTGCTCGATAGCCGTACTCAACAGTCGCCGATCTTTGTCAGACCAGGCCCGAGCCATTGCCCCGGCTACTTGGTCGGCCACACTCCAGGCCAGGTTGACTTCTTCGGTTGAGAATTGTCGTGGCTCACAAGAGGTCAGGGCCAGGCTACCGGCTACTTCTCCCCCAATAATGAGAGGTAGATGCAGCAGTGATATAACGCTGTACTTGTGCAGCAAGTCGTGGAAGGGAGCCAGACGGGGGTCAGATTGGGCATCCTCCACGACCAGCGGTGCTTTGTGGTGGAACAAATGTTGTAATGCGTAATTGCCCTTTGTCGGGAAAAGTTCATTCAGCCCGCTTGGTCGGCCTTCAGCCCGGTATTCGGCCACCACAACTGCTTCTGTTTTTTCCTTGTTTAGTAAGGAGGCAGAGGCTTGGGGCAGGTTAAAGGCGAGAGCCAATTCACGGCAGGCGGTTTTCAAGATAAGATCCGGTTTCCCGACGAACGTGTCCACTGAAGCAGCCACGATCCGATTGAGCAAACTGAGTTCGCGGTTGCGCTGTTCCATTTTTTTCTCGGCCAGCACCTGATGCGTGATGTTATCGTGAGCCACCACAATCCGTATCGAATCATTGACGACAAAGCGGGTCACGTGCATCTTAAACCATCGCCGTTCCGTAGGGCTGTGAGACGGATATTCTAAAGAAAACGCATTACGCTGGTGGCCCATTACCTGATGGATACCGGCGACGGCCTCAGCGGCCCCGGCGGCCATTTCCTCGGTCGCTCGCTCACAAATATGCAGATAATTTATACCGAGTCCATAATGAGGCAGCGCTAAATTGTTGCTTTTTCCGAAATCTCGCCAGGCCTCGTTAACGGCCAATATGGTGCCCGTCTCATCCAGAATAGCGATGTGTAAAGGCAGGGCATCCAAAGTGGATTGAAAGAATTGTTCCGACTCCCGCAGGGCTTCTTCGGTCTGCTTTTGCGCGGTAATATCAGTCCCAACACTGAGAATTTCAGAAACCTGCCCCGCTTCATCAAATATGGCCCTACTGCACCACGAGAGCCAAACCCGTTCACCATTCTTGTCCTTGGTTTCATGTTGGTTGTTGGTGTATCGATCAGGGTTTTGAACAATGTCTTCAATCATTTTGACCAAATCACGTCCGCTGGTGTCTGTTGTGGGCACAATAGTGCCGATTACATTCTGGCCGATGAGTTCAGCTTCCGTGTACCCGAAGAAGCTCTGGGCAAATTTGTTGAGAAAGGTGAGACGCCCCTCCAGATCGAAACGGATAATGATGCTATTAGCATTTTGGACAAACTCACGGTACTTGGTCTCGCTGGCTTGAAGCGTAGTTTCGGCTAGCTTTTCGCTAATCGTTTTTGTAGGTTTCATAAGTATATTCTTAGTTAACCTGAGTTGTAACTAATTTTCCTTTCTATTGACCTATCTTCTTTTACTGAACGAAAGTAAGCCTATCTGATGTGAATTTGTTTCTGAAAATTGAGATTTGTTTGTAGAAATCGTGATTCGTTCATAAAAAACGCGATTTGTTTCTAAAGTTTTAAAGTATTAAGTGCGTGTTGGGATTTGTCTCTGAATATTGGATTTTGTTCGTAAAAAACGCGATTTGTCTCTGAATGTTGGATTTCGTTGGCCAACGTTGGAATTTGTCTCTGAATATTGGAATTTTTAAATCTGCGTTG
>JAGRBY010000554.1 GCA_020433835.1 Anaerolineae bacterium
TCAATCGTCAATCGTAAATCATTAACCCATTCGCTGACCAGCGTAGTTTTGCCAAAGCCGGCAGGAGCGGAGATGAGGGTCACGCCCGCTATAGGGTGCGAACCCACGTTCAGCCGCCTTGTCAGTCGAGGCCGGGGCACCCGGTTAGGCCGGGGTAGGGGAATATAAAGTTTAGTGGCTAGAATGGGTGTTGTCATAGGCTAATTGTAAAGGGTCGAGCGATTTATACGCTGATTTTCTCACGGCATCTACGCAGCGAGCGCCTTTTGTACTTCCGGTAAATCGAGAAAAGAGTCGCGGAGGTCAGGCGAGGTGTGCTCGGTGATGTAGCCAATGATATCTCGGGCCTGTTGGTGCAGCCGTTCCGCTTCCGTTGGGTCGGGTTCAAGTTGGCTGAGGGCGAACAGGATGGGCCACAGCCAGCGGCGAGATCCCATCTCTTCGGCGCTGGCACAAGCTCCGAGCCAGCAGTCGCGGGCGGCTTCGGGTTGGTTTTGGCCCAACAAGGCCTGGCCGCGAACGTAGAGCGCCGGGAGGCGATAGAGCCGGATCGCATGGTGCTCTAAGGTCGTCAGATAGGCCGCCGTCACGGCGAGGGCCTGGGCGTAATCTTCTTGCTGAACCGCCAACTCGGCTTCAACCACCGGCAGGTATAAGGCCCAAACGGGATGCCCCTCGCGTTGGGGGTCCCGGCGAGCCTGGTCAACCAGGGCTTGCGCCTCAGTCAGTTGGCCTTGCCGGAGGTGAAGCTGGGCCAACACGGCCAGAATGTGAACCCGAAACATGGGAAATTGCGCATCCGCTTCAAGGGCGAGGCGGGCCAGCGCCAGACCGCGCTCGATCAACCCCAAATCCCCGTAGACCAGGGCCAACTGCGCTCTTGAATACGTTAGGGGGAAGGGATAGCCGCCCTGTTCCCCCAGCCGAACGATGTCCTCTAACACCATCAGCGCCTGGTCCGGCTGGCCGCGTTGCCAATAGACATATCCGATGAATCCCCGGCTTTGCCACTGCCCCCACACATTGTTGATCGCTTGACTGATCTGATACGCTTCCGCCGAGAGGGCCAACGCCGGCGCGTACTGCCCCATATAGACGTGGATGCCCATCAACTTTGATAGCGCATCAACTTCCATCGAGCGATTACCCAGCATTCGCCACATGTGGGCCGCTTCCGTAGCCAACTCCCGGCAGTGTTGGAAATTCAGGGTATCGGTATAAATCAGCGCCAAATCGCCCAGAATGAAGGCGGTCTGCTCAGGCAGATCGAGTTGACGCGCCAGCGCCAAAGCGCGTTCCTCGGCGTCGATGCATTCTTGAAATCGACCCCCGCTGAACATATAAACTTGGCCCATCCGCCATAGAATTTCGGCCTCAATGGCCTGGTCATCAAGCGTGTGAGCCACCTCCAGGGCACGCGCCAACAGATTTTCGGCTTGCTTTGATTGAAACAGGGGCGAGCCGCCGACCGCCAGAATAGTGACCTGCGCCATCAACGCGGCCAGCTCGACGGTGGCCGCGTGGCGCTGTTTGGCGATTTGCTCCAGCTCCTCATAGATGGCCAGCGCCTGACCGAACTGCTCATTCAGTTCCAGGGCGCGTCCCAGCCGAAGGTAGAGATGCTGATAAGCCGATGGCTCCAGCGCGGGCATGGCCGCCGAGTCCAGCAGTTGGCGGGCCGTTTGGTAGTGGCCGGCGGCTTCGTTGGCCGCAGACAGGGCAAAGGCGGCATCACCGGCCGCGACGCTGTAGTGAAAGGCTGCTTCGACGGCTCCGGCGGCCAGGGCGTGGTAGGCCAACCGGGCGGGTGCTGCCCCGGCCAACACGGTCATCGCCCGGCGGTGAAGAATGCGCTTGCGGGCCGTGCCGGTTTCCTCGTAAAGCACGGTCCGCAGCAGATCATGGGCCACCAGGTAGGTAGGGATCATCGCCTCGCGCTCCAGCAGCAGGCGTCGGCCAAGCAACGCTTCCAGCGCCTCCAAACCGTCCATTTCAGCCACCGCCGCCACTGCACACAACTGCTCGAAGGGGGTTTCTTGCCCCAACACGGCGGCGCTGGTCAGCAGCAGTTGGGCGGTTGGGGTCAACCGGGCCAGGCGATCCAAAATGGCCTGCCGCACCGATGTCGGGATAACGCGTAGAAACGGAAAACGGCCGGTGGTCTCACCGGTTAAGGTGCGCCACAGCAGTTGCTTTGGGCCATCATCGCTTTGCCCTGGCACCAACACGTTTTGCTCCAGCAAGGCTTTAATCGTTTCGGCGACGAAAAAGGGATGCCCGCCCGTTTCGGTGTGGGGCGCCTCAGCAAAGGCATCGAGGTTAAGTGGATCCGGGGGGGTACCGCCCGCGGCCCCGGGGGGGGGGGGGGCTGGGGAGGGCCGCGTTTGTAAAGCGGTTATCAGGGCCAGCGTGTTTTCACGGGTGAGATACCGCAGGTCGAGCCGGGTAATGGCGACGCCGGAGCCAAGGCGGCTGAGCCAGTTGCGTAAATCAGACGGGCTGGTCAAAGCGCCGCTGCGGGCGCTGAGCAGGAGCATGATCGGGGTTTGCGTCTCATCCCAGCGCGACAGGGCAAATTGAAGCGCATCCAGCGAGGCCAGATCGGCCCACTGGGCGTCATCGAGAAAGAGCAGCAGCGGGGCGCGCCGGGCCAGGGCCTGCCCCAGGCGGGTGATGGCTTCAAACAGCCGGGTTTGGGTGGTGGCCTCATCCGGCTGCGGCTCGGCTAAATCGGGGTAGCGATCGCGGAGTTCGGGCAGCAGGCGGCTCAACTCGGCCAGCCAGGTATCGGACAGCAGGTCGTCGGGGGCGTTTTCGCGGGATAGGCGGCCCCGCAGACATTGAATAAGGGGTTGGTAGGGCAGCCGTCCCCCGGCCTCGAAGGCGCGGCCCGGCAAAATATCGGCCCCTTGCGCCGTGGCCCAGGTCAGAAACTCGGTCGCCAGCCGGGTTTTGCCAATACCGGCTTCGCCCGTGAGTAAGGCCACCTGGGTCTGTCCCTGGCCGGCCTGTTTGAAAAGCGCCATCAAACGGGCGAACTCATCGCTGCGGCCCACAAATGTTAAGTCGGCTGGGGTACGGGCCGGTGGCGGCGCAGTCGGGGTCGATGGCGGCGTAGCGCTGGTCCGCACGCGGTCGGCCAGTGCCTCTATCGCGGTCGAGGGAACGGCTCCAAATTCATCGGCCAGCATGGTTTTATAGTCGGCATAGGTTTGCAGGGCGGCAGTTCGATTATGGTCGGTAAAATAAAGCTGCATCAGGCGTGTAGCCGCCGCCTCGCTGTAAGGATCGTGGTTTTGCCAACGGGTGGCCGTTTCGATGCCGCTGGCCAGATCGCCCCGTTCAAAATAGCCCTGAGACAGCGCCTCAAACAAGCGGCTGACCCGGCCATGCCAGAACTCCCGCTGCAAGGTCACCCAATCGTCGAAGGTGGGCGTATCGGGCAGGGTGAAGCCCTCCAAAAAATCGCCGCGATAGCGATTCACCGCCGTTTGGAGCTGCGCGATCAGTTGATCGCCGGCTGGCGGGTTGGATTGTCGCTCCAGCGTGTTCGTCGCCTGTTGCAGCCGATGGAGATCGAAATCAAGGGCAAGGGCGGGATCGAAACCCAGCGCCTGACGCTCGATGATCAAATAAGGTTCCTCGAAGCGGTCCAGCACCGCCCGCAGATGAACCAGGCTGGTGCGCAGCATCGCGCGTCCCCGGTCGGCATCGCTTTCGGGCCAAAAGAGGGCCGTCAACTTTTCACGCGGCTGCTGCCCGGCTTCCGTCGCCAGATAGATCAGCAAAGCCTGGGCTTTCCGCGTCCGAAAGGTAAGCGGCTGATCATCGTAATAGATCTCCGGTGGACCGAAACATGATAATTTTAGGCGGCTCATTGTTGAACTTGTCCTGTTGTCCACGCTTTTGTCAACGTTCTTTTCACGTTGGGTGACTACAATGGTGATTAAATTAGAAGTTACGCATTTGACTGGTTTAGCCCCCCTCTAACTCCCCCCAAAGGGGGGAGAACCGGGCAAGTCCTCCCTCTGGGAGGGATTTAGGGAGGGCTGATCGCCAACTGCATAACTCCTATACATATCGGTTACAGCGTTGCCGCTTCATTATATAGTAGGGCAATGCTGGTGTCAGATACACGCCGGGTATCTGTGTACGCGGGAACAAAACACCAACTATTAACCCTTGTTGCTGCCCTATGCAGAGGAAGTAAGGCATAAGGAGTAGGAAATACGGTTTTCACCCCCTTAATCCCTACTCCCTACCCCTTACCCCTTATCAGGTAGCAACACACGTCACTATTTGTAGAAAAGGAGCGACATCATGACAGCAGATAATAAAGCCGTAGCTATGCGTTGGCAGGATATGTTTCGCAGTTCACAGGAGGACTTATCGAAGTTGGATGAATTCCTCGCCGCTGACTTCATATCACACAGCGCACCGCCCGGACTGGATCCAGGCATTGAGGGGGTTAAACAGATGATCAGCATCTTCCAGAACGCCTTTCCTGATATGAAGGGGGCGGTTGAAGATGTGGTCGCCGAAGGGGATAAGGTGGTGGTTCGCTTTTCCGGCACGGCCACACATCAAGGGGAATTCTTTGGTATCCCGCCAACCGGCAAGTCGATTAAGTCAACGGGCATCAACATCTTCCGCATCGAGGCCGGCAAAATTATTGAGCATTGGAACAACGCCGACGACCTGGGGTTGTTACAGCAGCTGGGTGTTATTCCTTCATAACGCTAATTTTAGGGAGTGAGACAGTCCCTAAGGACGACACCGAGAATGAAAATATCGTAGGACAAACTTAAGTTTGTCCTACAGAGCTTGTTTTTAAGGAGGCATCAATTATGACCGTAACAGGTAAACCACACATAACCGGTCTGTATCATGTTGGCCTACACGCCAAAGACCCGGCCCAAATGGCGGCGTTCTACCGGGATGTGATTGGGATGCAAATT
>JAGRBY010000555.1 GCA_020433835.1 Anaerolineae bacterium
GGGCAATGGCGTTAAGTTAAGCCCCCCCGGCCCCCCAAAGGGGGGAGAAAGACGTTAAATTCCCCCCTCTGGGGGGTTAGGGGGGCCAGCGCCAGTCACTAACTTAATGACATTGCCCCAGCGGGGGGAGGATTTTGCTCTTCCCCTACAGGGCCAAACTTAATGATTCATCCCCAAAAGCGCCTCAGCCTGGCTCAAATGCGCCGGGCGTTGGGGGTCATCTTCGGGCAGATGGTGGCCGATGGCATTATGGGCCAGCCCCTGCTCGTAGGGCATGGCCAGGGCTTTGGCCTCGGCCAGGCAGGTTTGCCACGAGCGTAAGGCTTTGGCCTGTTGGCCGCACGACCAATCGTAATGGCCCTGCCACAGCCAGGCCCGCGGCTTGGCCACGGGGAAGATGCGGGCAAAGGCGTGTAAATCTTTGCAGGCCTGCCGCGCCGCTTTGTCGAGCGGCTTCACTTTCGAGGCCGACATCCCCCGGCCGCGCTCGAAGAGCGTGCATGTCACCTCGGCGATGGCAGCGTACCCCTCCAGCGCCTTGACGGCGGTCGGGGCGTCAGCCAACTGCTGCCGGGCCGTATCAATCGCTTCCTGCGCGGCGCGGAGATGGCCCGCCCGCAGTTGGATGAGGGCCATTAGCCCATGCGCTCGCGTGGCTTCGGCCCGATCCAGCGTGGTCGGCAGCAGTTTGAAGGCAGCTTTGAGCCTTTTGCGAACCGCATCCGTCTGGCCCAGCCGCCACAGGCTGATGGCCTCGCCGACCAACCCCCACACTTGTGCCTGCCGGTCGCCGCGTTGGCAGGCAGCGTCATAAATATCGGCGTACAGCGCCGCGCTGTGGTCAAAGCGGGCCTGGTAATGGGTAGCCATCGCCAGCAGGCTGCGACATTCGGCCTCGTGGCGGCGATCTTTAAGGTCGGTAAAGGTCTCCAGCGCCTGACCCAGCGCCCGCTCAACCGCCGGCCAGCGCCCGATGCCTAACTCATAGGCCGATGTCACAAACAGCACCCAGGCCAAGACCGCCGGCTGGTTGAGCTGCCGGGCTGTGTCGTGGGCCTGCCGCACAAACGTCTCGGCTTTGGTGTGTAGCGGAATGATGCCGGTGGCGATGCTCATATTAGCGTAGCTGCGGGCCAGCTCCGGCGACGCGCCCACCCCTTCGGCCAAATTAAGCCCCCACAAAATGGCGGTAATACCCAACACCTTATCCTGACTAAAGTAAGCAATGTGGCCCAACTGCTCGTAGGCGCGGGCCGCTTCCAGCATGGCCTCCGGATTGCCCGCCAAGAAAGAAGCCGGGTTGACCCGATGCAGAATTTGCCCGACCAGGCTGGCCATAATGCCGGTGCGATGGGCCGGAATGGGCCAGCCCAGCAGCCGCACGGCCCGCTCCAAATATTCGCGGCTGCGCGGTAAATCACCCAGCCCAAAGTAGGCTTCGCCCAACTGCCGCTCCCAGCGTGCTCGGCGCAGCGCATCCAGCGCGATGGGGGGCTGGGCCGCCGCCGCCGTATCGAACGGTTCGCGCTCAACCTGACCGGCCCGGCGGTTTGAGGTTGCTTGCCGGCGCTGCCGCTCATCATCAAGCGCCACCGCCTGACCAAAGAAGCGAATGGCTTCGTGGTAAGCGCCCTCGCGCAGGGCCTGCTCACCCGCTTTTTCCAGATAATGGGCGGCTTTATGCTCACTTCTGGACTGGCTCCAGTGGTAGGCCAGCAGAGGATAAAACGGGGCCAGGTTAGCGGCGTAGACCTGCTCGTACCATTCGGCCACGCGGCTGTGAAGCTGCCGCCGTTGGGTGGCCGTCATTTGATCGTAAATGACCTCCTGAGTGATGTTGTGCTTAAAGAAGTAGGCCAGCTCCGGGTCGGGCGTTTCCATCGAAATCAGGCCCAGCCCTTCCAGGGTGTCGATGTAGGTTTGCAGCCGGGGCCGGTCGGTATGAACCGGGTGGACAGCCTGCACCACCTGCAAGGCAAAAATACGGCCCACCACGCTGGCCACCTTCAGCGCCAGACTCTGCGACGGCGTCAGGCGGTCGACCCGGCTGACGATGGCGCTTTCGACGGTGTTGGGCAGGGTGAGGTCCGTTCCGGCCCGCTCGCTTTCCGACAGGGTAAAGAAGGAAGCGCCCTTGCGGGTCAAGCGGCAGGTGCCGTTGCCAACATCAAGCAAGCCGCTGTCGCGCATCACAAAGGCCAGCTCCTCGCTAAAGAAGGGATGGCCTTCGGCCCGTTCGGCGATGAGCGAGGCTACCGGCCGGGGTAAAGCATCGACCTCCAGCCGGGCGCAGACCAGCTGCAGCATATCTTCCAGCCGCAGCGACTCGAGCGCCAGCCGCTCCACGGGTGTGCTGGTCAGGAACGACTCATAGGCTTCCCGCGCCAGCAGCGACGGGTTGAGGATGCCGCGCCAGTCGGGCGTTAGCAGCGTATCTTCGCCGGGCGGGCGGGCGGTGATAACCAGCAGCAGGGGGCGCACCTGGCGGCTAACCCGGCGCAGCAAGGCCCACGAGGCCGAATCGAGCCAGTGGACATCTTCAATAACCAGCAGGGTGGGCTGCTCGGCGGCGACCACACGCAGAATATCGATCAACAGCTCTTCGGTGTTGACGGCCCGCACCTGGCCGCGCAGTTGGCGCGTAAAGCTGTTTTCCGGCAGATCGAGCGGCAAAACCGCGTTGAGCAGCGGGGCCAGCCGCACCCGATCCGGCCCGGCGGCGGTATCCGGGGCAGCGCTAAAGCGGGCCGCCAACTGGGTGAGCACGTGCTGGCGCTGCACGTTGAAGTCGCTATGGGTGGTATCGAGCTGAAAAATACGGCTAAAGACAGAGCGCCAGGCGTAGTAGGGCGTTGACTTTTCAATGGCATTGCCGCTGCCGATCCAGGTTTCAACCTGCATGCGGGCCGCGCGGCTAACCATATCGCTCACCAGAGTCGATTTGCCGATACCGGCGCTGCCTTCGATGACCATAATCCGCCGCTCGATTTTGCCTTCCAGATGGTTGTGAACAAGCGTTTGCAGGGCAGCGGCCAACTGCTGCTGTTCGGCACTGCGGCCAAAAACGGCACCGGCGGCTGTTAGCGTTTCGGTTGAGAGTTTGATAGTTTGGGTGGCGGTTGGGGCCGGACAGAAGACGGGCGCGGCCCGGCCCTGACCTGATAGCCCCAGGCGCTGCGGGGCGCTGTAGGCGATTTCGGCGCGGGTGGCCTGGTAGGTGGCTTCATCGCACAAAATCGGCAGGTCGATGAGCAGCGTTGGCTGCTGCCGGACGGCCTGCATCAACTGCGCGGCCTGGTTAACGGCGCTGCCGATGAGGGTGTACTCACGCCGGGCCGTGTTGCCGACCGAGCCGCAAAAGACATTGCCGGTGGTGATGCCGATGGTACAGCGGATATCGGCGGCCTGCAGCTGATCGACCATGGCCAGGGCGGCTTTTACGCCGCGCAGAGCATCATCTTGATGGGCCAGCGGCGGCAGACCCATAGCCGCCACCAGCGAGATACCTTTTTTATCAACACTAATCTTGTTGATGCTGCCCTCATAGCGGTAGAGCGCTTTTTGCAGGCCGTGGATGGCGGCTTGCGCTTCGGCCAGGGGCGTGGTGGCGGTGATATCGGGCAGGTTGACAAAGAGGGTGGTTATGCGGCGCATTTCGGCCAGCCAGCCGTTTTGCCCGGCGCTGATGCGGCTAAGGATGGCGGCCGGGATGTAGGGCCGCAGCGCGACCTCACCGGCAGTGGGCAGCGGGTCGGGCAAGCGGGGCCGCAGCGGCAGCGGCTCACCCAGCGCTTCCAGGTTGACGTGGCCGCCCAGCAGCCGCTGGCCGCGACACTTATCCTGAACCAGCATCCAGGCTTCGGGTGACAGGCAAATAAGGCCGGGGTCGGGCTGCCGGTCGAGCGTGGTAATTTGGTGGATGGGCGTGCCGGAAATAAGGAACTCCCAGCGGCTGTAGACGCCGCCCAGGTGCATAACCAGCACCTCGCCGGCCCCAATATTTAACCGCGCCGCGAGCGGAAAGCCGGTGGCCTGCTCGTACTGGTGCAGCAGCGTTTGCACCGCAACCGCGCACTGGGTGGCCCGGTAGGTTTCATCGGCCATGGTCTGGCGCATGGCCGCCCACTTACGGCGGTGGGCCTGTGGCGACATCTCGGCAGCCAGGCCGGGATAGGCCGGCCAAAAAGCCAGCAGGCCGTCGCCGGAGAATTTGACAACATCGCCGCCGTGTTCGGCGATGCAATCGACCAGTTGGCCGAAATAGGTGTTGAGCCGGTCGGTGAGCTGCTCGGTGCCGGACGGGCCACAGGGGGCCAACTGTTCGGCCATGGTGGTAAAGCCGGAGATATCGGCATACAGCACCGCCGCCGGAATGCGCTCGGTCATGGGCGCGGTGATGGGCGTGGGGTCAACCGCCAGCCGGCGGGTGATAAGCTGGGGCACGTAGCTGGCCAGGGTATCGACAAGGTTGGGCATAGGGCCTCCTGTTAAGTTCAATGCCTTTCAAGGGGGAAGTGCGGGTGGAAGATGTAGGCTAAGGCTAAGGCTGAGGCTAAGAACACACATTGAGCGTGCGTTGTCGGCATCTTGATACGCCGAACGTTTTTCTCTGCTTTTGTCTTGGCCTTAGCTGGTCTGGGCTAAGGAGTTGTAGGGCTGATAGGGTTACGAACGCTTCTTTAAAAGGGATTGCTCTTGCGTCCTCCACGGATAGTATAGGGGAATTTAGTTAGAATGGGCTATAGGCCAAATGGCATAGTGAGGGGGTGTGCGTTTAAAGACCTGACAGGTTTTCGACGATTTCGTTCGGTGGAGGGTGGCTGACGGATGGACGTTTAAAGACCTGACAGGTTTTCGACGATTTCGCTCGGTGGAGGGTGGCTGACGGATGGACGTTACCTTCTATTGAAGGCGATGCTCAAAACCTGTAAGGTCTGGCC
>JAGRBY010000556.1 GCA_020433835.1 Anaerolineae bacterium
CCGGTTGGCTTCGTAGCTCAGATGCAAATCGCTGATGGCGTAGAGTTTCATAGGGGGCCATTATACACCAGACCTGACAGCTTTTGGAAAAGGTGGCATGACAACTGCTCCCCTCGAAGGCAACGCTACCGGCAATAGAATGCAACTCTCGAAAAGCTGTCAGGTCTTCGCCCCACCACGGTCTTCCGCCACCAGACCTGACAGCTTTTGGCGTAGATGGTGCGACAACAATCCCCGTCGCAGGCAACGCTACCGGCAATAGAACGCAACTCCCGAAAAGCTGTCAGGTCTTCGCCCCACCACGATATCGCTTGCGCAATGGGCCACATCGGATTAAGATAATGGGTAACACCGCAGGCCGCTGCCGCTCTGGCCGGCCCGGAGAATGACCTCATACGAAGCAGTTAGCGGTTAGCTGATAGCAGTTAGCTGATAGCAGTCAGCCGTCAGCCATCAGCTATCAGCCCCAATCTTGCACTATTGAGCCGGCAATCACCTTGCTAGTATTATTTTAGATGCCAAAGCCGACGACTGAACACTAACCGCTAACCGCTGACTGCTAACTGCTGACCGCTATAAACTACACCAAAGGACTTCTAACGCTATGCCATCACAGGCTTTGCTAACCATACTCTTGCTGATTGTCACCCTGGTGACGATGGCTATTCCCCGCCTGCGGGGTGATATCATCGCCCTGCTGGTGATGCTGTTTCTTATTCTCAGCGGCATCTTGGAGGCCGACGCGGCTTTAAGCGCCTTCGGCCAGCCGGTGATTATTATTATCGCCAGCGTCTTTGTTATTGGCGCGGCGCTGCTCGATACCGGGGTGGCGATGCTGATTGCCAACCAAATCTTGCGCATTGGCCGGGGCGGCGAGCTGTATTTGATGTTTATTGTGATGCTGGCTGCGGCGATCTTGACGGCCTTCCTGGAGGGGCTGCTGGTGGTGGCCCTGCTGCTGCCGGCCGTGCTGCGGGTGGCCCACCAGGCCAAGATATCGCCCTCGCGGCTGCTGCTGCCGATGGCGACTATGGCCACCGTGGGCAACCAGCTCATGCTTATCTCAACCACCTCAAACCCGCTGGTCAGCGATTTGCTGCGGGCCAGCAGCGACAGTGGCCTGGGGCTGTTCACGATGACGCCCTATGCCCTGGCCTCGGTGGCTGTGGTGATAGCCTGGTATTTGACGGGCGGGCAGTTTTTCTTGAGCCGCGAGCTGCCAACGGAGCCGGAGGGGCTGTCGCTGGCCGAAATCGGCGAGAGCTATCAGATCGACAAGCTGCTGTACCGGCTGCGGGTGCGCTCTAGCTCGAACCTGATTGCCGAGGCGCTGGGCAGCAACGGGCGGCTGGGGCTGCAAAAGAATTTCGGCCTGAACGTCATCGCCATCCAGCCCCAGGGCGGAGCCATCCAGCCGGCCGGCCCCGATTATATTGTGGAGCAGGACGATGTGCTGATTGTGGAAGGGGAAAATGACCAGGTCATTAAAGCCGCCCGTGCCCACAGCCTGGAGAGCAAAGGCACCATTAGCCTGGCGGAAATCAACCAGATGGGGCTGGAGACGCTGCGACTGGCCGAGCTGATGATCCCGTTTCGCTCGGCGCTGGTGGGCCAGAGCCTGACCGAGGTCGGCTTTCGCCGCCGCTACGGGCTAAACGTGCTGGCCGTTCATCGCCAGGGGCAGTCGATCCGTACCCGGCTGCCGCAGTTCAAACTGGCTGCCGGTGATACGCTGCTGGTGCAGGGGTCGCCGGCCAGCCTGGTTGGCCTTGGTCGCAGCATGGATCTGGTACGCGTGACCGACCTGGGGCCGCAGCCGGGCGACGTGATTACCACCAAGGCCCAATGGACCATGGCTGTGCTGGCGATCATGCTGCTGCTGGTGGTTACCGGGCTGGCGTCGTTGGCGACGGCCAGCCTGTTGGCCGCCGTGGCGCTGGTGCTGCTAAAATGCCTTAGCCCGGAGCGGGCCTACCAAAGCATCAACCTCAGCCTGTTGGCTCTGGTGGGCGGTATGCTCTCGCTGAGTATGGCCTTGCAGGCAACCGGTGCCGCCGAGCTGATCGCCGACCTTATCGCCGGGGTGAGTGCCGGTCTGGGGGTGGTGGGGTCGCTGGTGGTGGTTCATTTGCTGACCGCCTTTGTGGCGCAGATTATCGGCGGGGCGGTCGGCGCAGCTATCTTCGCGCCCATCGCCATCAGCCTGGCCATCACCCAGGGCGCACCGCCGGAGCCGTTTGCCATCAGCATCGCCTTCGCGGTAATGGGCGGCTTTATCACCCCGCTCACCGACGGCGATAATCTGCTGGTCCGCGAGCCGGGTCGCTACAGTATGGCCGACTACGTCAAGAACACGCTGCCGATATTCTGCCTGCAAACCACGGTGCTGATGGTGATGCTGGCGCTGGCGTACAATTTGGTGTAGCGGCGATGCGCTAGCGTTGTATCTTGGAGGGCCACCATCAACAAAAACAGCCCCAGGCATCAGGGTGCCTGGGGCTGTGGCTATAAACAGAACTGCCTGTAGAGCTTACGCGCCGGTCTAACCCGGTTAGCCCTGCGGCCAGCGGGCGACGATGGTTTGCCCGCCGTAGATTTGGTCGCCAACAGAGACCAGGATTTCGGCGTTGGGCGGCAGGAACAGATCGACCCGGCTGCCGAACTTGATCAGGCCAAACCGCTCGCCCCGAACCAGTTCATCGCCCAGAGCCGGCCGGCAGATGATGCGGCGGGCCAAGATGCCGGCAATCTGCTTGATGCCAACCTCGCCGTGGGGCGTCGCCATAACCAGCAGGTTGCTCTCGTTGCTGCGCGTATCGCTGAGGAAGGCGGGCGCGAAGTCGCCGGGTTGGTAATGAAGGAACTTGACCGTGCCCTGGTACGGTGCACGCTGCACGTGGACATCGAGCACACTCAGAAAGAGACTGATGCGCCTGACCGAGCGGCGGAAATATTCCGGCTCGTGGATCAGCTCGATGTCGGTAATCTTGCCGTCGGCCGGGGCTAAAATCCACTCGCCTGCCGTTGACGGCGGTTCGCGGTCGGGATCGCGGAAGAAGTAGGCTATCGACCCCAACGCAGTGGCCGACAGCAGGAAAAGTTGCCACTGTCGGCGCAGCAGAGCCAAAACGCCGGCCGTGGCTAATCCCAGCGTTATACTTCTCATCTCACGCCACGCTGCAATTACACCAGAAAGCATCTTATTTTATCGCCTCGCTAATACGTTTGCCCCAGCGGGAGCGCTGGAAGGAAATCACCGGGCCGACAAGGGCATACAGCAAAAACACGCCAAACGGAACCGCCTGCCAACTGGACACAATCCAGCACAGGAGGGTATAGACGCCAAGCGCCACCCAGACCTTAACCGGCAGGGCCATAACGTGCTTACTTTTTGGATACGCAAAATTACTGACCATTAAATAGCTCACTGTAACCACGGCAATGGTCCACCAGATATTAATCACCCAGTGCTGCCAGAAGCTGGCCGTAACCAGCAGCGCGCTGCCCATCGGAATAGGCATCCCTTTGAAATAGGCATTGCGGTCGGAGGGGATGGTATTAAAGCGGGCCAAGCGCAGTGCTCCGGCCATCACAAACGCCAGCGAACTCAAGATGGCGATGGGGCGGTCAACCCCCACAATCAACAGCAGGTGGTAAATCAGCATGGTGGGCGCAACCCCAAAGGTCACCACATCGGCCAGCGAGTCAAGCTCTTTGCCGATATCGCTAACCGCGTTGAGCCGAACCGCCAGCTGGCCGTCGAGCACATCAAGGATGGAGCCAAGCATAATCAGCAAGGCCGCCATCAGAAAGTTGCCGTCGGGCAGCACCATAATGGCAACGACACCACACATAAGTGACGTGATGGTAGCAATACTGGGGATAATACGGGTGAGTTGTCTAGGCAAAGTAACCTCCTCAGGTTAAGTACGTTTAACAGTTGTTAATCTTTACCAAGTTTACCACACTTTAAGGTAAGTTGCTATCGTGTCTAGCGGTTAGCAGTTAGTGGTTAGCAGGTAGTGGTTAGCAGTTAGCGGTTAGCAGGTAGCGGTTAGTGGTTAGTGGTTAGCAGTTAGCTACTAACTTGTCAGCTAACTGCTATCAGCTATCAGCTAACGGCTATCAGCTATCAGCTATCGGCTAACTGCTATCAGCTATCGGCTAACTGCTATCAGCTATCGGCTATCAGCTAACGGCTATCAGCTAACTGGTTTCTGCCAGTAGAACGTCCAGGCCGGCGGTACGTTGAGCCAGACCAGGCGCTGTTCGATCTGGTAGTGGTCGGCAAATTCGCTGATAAGCTGCTGGTTTTGGGTCATCGCTGTGCGGGTGGCGGCTCCGCCGAAGAGGTATTTGAAGCGGCTGATAAAGGCGTACTTGACGTAGCTGAAAACCCCGCCCGGCTTGAGCCGCTTGAGCATCAGGCTGAGAATATCCTCAACCATCTCCGGCGGGAAGTTGGTCAACGGTAAGCTGAAGACGATGTAATCGTAGGCAAAGTCGCCGGCCAGAATGCGGATATCGCTGTTGATAAAGTTGACGTCGACGCCCGGCTTGACCTTGAACTCCGGCTCTTCGGCAAAGCGGGTGCGCAGGTAAGCAATCAACCCGGTGTTGATTTCCACCATATCCAGCCTGTCGCCCGCGTCGAGCAGCGGCACGATCTCGCGCGTAAACGAGCCGGTGCCGGAGCCAACCTCCAAGACCGTAACCGGCCCCTGCTTTTGGGCCAGATAGGCCGCGCCGGCCTGCCCCAGATAGCGCGAGCTGGGCAGGATAGCGCCCATGTGGAAGAAGTCCGTCATAAACTGGCGGACAAACAGCAGTTGGTTGTTCGACGTTGATTCTTTGGGTTGTGTTGTCATGATTTCAATAACCGGCCTCTGGCGGGCTAGCCAACCGACAAAAGACGCAGGTTGGCCGGCCCATA
>JAGRBY010000557.1 GCA_020433835.1 Anaerolineae bacterium
CACTGCCAGTGTCCCAAACCGATCACTGCCAGTGTCCCAAACCGATCACTGCCAGTGTCCCAAACCGATCACTGCCAGTGTCCCAAACCGATCACTGCCAATGAAGTAGTTCAAACACTGGCAGTGATCGGTTCGATTATGGAGCACAGTCGGCTACCGGCCCACCTAACGGCTATCGGCTACCGGCTAACTGCTATCGGCTAACTGCTATCGGCTAACTGCTATCGGCTATCAACTAACCGGCTATTGCCTGGCGGCACTATTCTATGAGACCTATACAAAACCTTATTCGACTACGACGCAAATACGAACTTGCCTTCGACAGCACCATCTTCTTCACCCTGATCGTGCTGGCGGCACTCTTTGCGCCAATCTTAACGCCGTACAACCCCACCATTCCCAACATACCCGAACGGCTGCAATCCCCCAATTTGGTTCACCCCTTCGGCACCGATGAGTTTGGCCGCGACCAGCTCACCCGGGTTCTGTACGGCGGGCGACCTATTCTTATAACCGGCACGCTGTCAGTGTTGTTTGCGCTCTCGGTGGGTATTGTTATTGGGGTCGTCAGTGCCTATTGGGGGGGGCGGCTCGACAATATGCTGATGCGCCTGATGGATATCATGCTCAGTTTTCCGGCCATTTTGCTGGCCATCTTAATTGTAGCCTCACTGGGATCAGGGTTGACCAACACCATCATCGCCATCGCCTTTTCAATGGTACCGACCTTCGCCCGGCTGGTTCGCTCGATTGTCATCACCCTGGTTAAAGAGCTGTACATCCTCAGCGCCCAATCTATCGGAGCCACCGATTACCAGATCATCATGAAACATATTTTCCCCAACATGATCCCGCCGATTATTGTGCAGGCCACAGCCATGCTGGCCGTGGCTATCAGCACCTCATCAGCCCTGAGCTTCCTGGGGCTGGGTGTGGAACCCCCAACCCCCGACTGGGGTTTAATGGTCAGCGAAGGCCAGCGCCTTATCTTC
Organism: Anaerolineae bacterium; assembly: GCA_020433835.1. The sequence continues at coordinate 993 of JAGRBY010000557.1, forward strand.
GACGCGCCCTATATTCCGTTCTTTCCGGGCGCGGCCATTACCATTACCGTGTTGTGCGTGAACTTTATTGGCGATGGGTTGCGCGACCATCTCGACCCAACCCTTCGTAACCGCTAAGGAACGTGTAGAATGCTTAAATATGCTCTCAGCCGACTTATCTGGTTGCCCATTGTGGCCTGGGCGGTAGCAACCCTAACCTTTCTGGTACTGCGCCTTGTACCCGGCAGCCCCATCGACCTGGTGGCTATGCAGATGCTCGACACATCCCAATTAGCCCGTACCAGCGCCGAATGGGGCCTGGATCAACCCCTGTGGCGGCAGTACATGGTCTTTATCACCAACCTGCTTCAGGGCGATCTGGGCATTTCGCTCAGTTCGGGAGTGCCGTTAACCCGCTTGCTCTTTGAGAAGTTGCCGCCGACCATTGAACTGACCTTGTTTGCTATGGTTATCAGCTCCATCATTGGCGTCGGGGCGGGCATCATCTCCAGCGTCACCCGCAGCAAACCGCTCGATTACAGCGTGCGCCTGTTTGCCGTACTGGGGCTGTCGATCCCCTGGTTCTGGATCGCCATTATGCTGATTGTTCTCTTTTCGGTGCGCCTGGGCTGGATGCCGGTGGGAGGGCGTATCGGAGCCGGGATTCCGTATGACACCATCACCAACTTTATGCTCATCGACCAGCTCATTACCGGCAACTGGCCGGCCCTATGGAGCGCCATCAAACACCTGACGCTGCCGGCGGTGGCTATCGGCCTGACCTCAGCCGGCTTTGTGGCCCGGCTGACCCGCTCGGCCATGCTCGAGGTTCTACGGGCCGACTACATTCGCACGGCCCGGGCCAAGGGCTTGCTGGAGCAGTCGGTGACCATCAACCACGCCCTGCGCAACGCCATCCTGCCGGTTATCACCCTGCAAGGGTTACAGTTTGGGGCGCTGCTGGGCGGAGCGGTCATCACCGAAATTGTTTTTGCCTGGCCCGGCGTGGGGCGGCTGCTGCTCGATGCTATTCTGCGGCGCGATTATCCCGTTGTGCAAGGCACCGTCATCTTTGTGGCGATTGCCTATGTGTTTATGAATCTCGTTGTCGATTTGCTCTACCACGTGGTTGACCCTCGGCTGCGGCAAAGCTAGGTTACCACAACCGAGAATGGAAATGTAGGGTAGGAGCGACAAAGCTTGCTTTGTCATACTTGTGAGCAAGTCAAAGTAAACTTTGACGCTCCAAACTTTATCTATAAAGGAAGACCCCATGGGCCTACTCATCTGGGCGGGGACCGCATTACCCGATGCCGAGACCTCGCCCCAAGACAACTTCGCCGTCTACGTGGAAGATAACACCATCGTCGCGGCGGGTGATAGAGAAACGCTAAAAAACACCTACCCGACCACCCACCAGGTTGGCGGGCCGGATCTGCTGCTGTGTCCGGCCTTCGTCAACAGCCACGACCACGGGCGAGCTTTGGGTACGGCTTCGCTGGGCATTGGCGATGACCTGCTGGAAATCTGGCTGCCCGGTCTATGGGCGCAGCCCATGCTCGATCCCTACCTGGCGGCGGTCTACGACGGCTTACAGTTACTGCATGCGGGTGTGGGCACGACGGCGCACAGCCACAACCCACGCGATGCCCGCCGGCAGCAATCTGAAACCGAGGCCACCCTGCGCGGCTATCGCGATGTGGGCATACGGGTCGCCTGCCACCCGGTTATTGTCGATCAAAACCCGCTGGTCTACAACGATGAGGCGGTGTTTCTGGCCGGTCTGCCATCAGCTTTACAGGCTCAAGCCAAGCCATTTTTGCAGCCCAAACGCCAGTCGCCCGCCGACTATTTCTCTATGTGCGCCGAGTTAGTCGAAACGTATCACGATGCCGATCAGCACACGGCCCACATTCAGGTTAGCCCGGCGGGCGGGCAGTGGTGCAGCGACGACCTGATTATGACCGCCGTCGCCTTTGCCCAACGCCACCAGACTCGCGTGCAGATGCACATGCTCGAAACGCGCTATCAGCAGCACTATGCCCGCCGCCGCTGGGGCCACAGCTTTATCCAACACCTGGAGACAATAGGCGCGTTGGGGCCGTGGCTAACGCTGGCCCACATGGTTTGGGTCGATAAAGCTGACCTGCCGCTGCTGGCCGAGCGCGGAGTCGGGATTGCCCACAACCCCAGCAGCAACCTGCGCTTGCGCAGTGGTGTCGCTCCCATTCCGCCCATGCTGGCCGCCGGACTGACGCCGGGCATCGGCCTTGATGGCCACGCGCTGGACGAAGACCAGGATTACCTGCGCGAAATGCGGCTGGCCTGGACGCTGGCCAATCGGCCCGGAGCCACATCGCCCACGATTTCGGCCAACACTATCTGGCAGATGGGCACCGTCAACGGGGCAGCCATCAGCCTGGGGCCGGACGTGCCGCTGGGCACACTCGCGCCCGGCAGCCTGGCCGATCTGGTGCTGCTCGATTGGCAGGCCGTGCGCGGCGACTGGGCACCGGACGGCTATCCCGCGCCCGCCGGCCTGCTGGAATTTCTGCTGCGCAAAGCCAACCGGAGCCATGTGCGCCACGTTATGATCAACGGCGAATGGTCGATCCGGGACGGCCAATCGAGCCGAGTCGATACCGCCGCTATCACTCAGGAAATCAAGACAGCGTTGACCCGCCAAACCATTACCAATCCGCCGGAGATAGCCCGCACCGCGCGGGCGCTGGCTCCTTATTTAAGACAGTTTTACGCCCATTGGGAGGCTTAGATGAGTCCATCGCCTATCACACCCAAAAACCCACTGGCCCGCTTCGATCCGCTGGCCCCCGATGTCTTGCCCAACCCGTATCCGCACTACGCCCGGCTGCGCTGTTACGATCCCATTCACTGGGGTCTCACCGACGATGCCGTCACGACAGGACGCTGGTACATCACCCGGCTTGACGACATTGTGGCGGTGCTGAAAGACCCGCGCTTTGGCCGCGAGGTCCACACGGTTCTGCCGCCGGAGCGCATTCCCCCCACCCCCGCCGCCGACCGGCTGTTGGCCGAGGTGGCCGAAGGCTGGATGATTTTACGCGACCCGCCGGTTCACACCCACCTGCGCGGTCTGGTCAACCGAGCCTTTACGCCGCGCATGGTGGCTCGCCTCGCCCCGGCCATCGAAGCCACTGCCGAGCAGCTTATCACGGCGCTGGAGGCGGAAACCGGGCCGGTTGATCTGCTGACGGCCTTCGCCCTGCCGCTGCCTATTATTATGGTCGCCCAGGTGTTGGGCTTACCGACCACCGACCGCGATCAACTGATGGACTGGTCGCGGGCCTTAGCCGCCGTCATCGACCTCAACCAAACCGAGGCCGTGCGCCAACGCAGCCGCCAGGCTATCGAGGCGTTGGTCAGCTACCTGACGACCATTATCCAACAGCGCCGCCGCCAGCCCCAGGATGATCTCCTTAGCGCCCTGATCGGCGTTGAACACGAAAGCCAGCGGTTGAGCGATGAAGAGCTAATCGGCACGGTGACCCACCTGCTGTTTGTGGGCAATGATCCGGTGATGCACCTGGTTGGCAACGGCATCGTGACCCTGCTGCATCACCCCGATCAGCTGGCCTGGCTGCGGGCTAACCCCGCCCGCATCGAACCGGCAGTTGATGAACTGCTGCGCTACGACAGTTCAGTGCAGATGACCTTTCGCTATGCCCTGACCGAGATCGAACTTGGCGGCAAACGCCTGCACACCGGCGATCACGTGGCGGTCGTACTTGGCTCGGCCAACCGCGATCCGGCCTACCACACTGCCCCGGATCGGCTCGATCTCACCCGCCCGGCGGCCAATTTACTGCACTTTGGCCAGGGCATCCACTACTGTTTGGGCGCACCGCTGGCCCGCATCGAAGGCCAGATTGCCATCAACACCCTGCTCCGGCGGCTGCCGCAAATCAGCCTGGCA
>JAGRBY010000558.1 GCA_020433835.1 Anaerolineae bacterium
GCTCGTGGTCACCGCCGGAGCGTGGAATTATAAAGTAGTCGATTACCTCGATGGGCTGGCGGTGCCGGAGCGGCAGGTGTTGGCCTGGTTACAGCCGACGCGGCCCGAATATTTCACCGCCGAGAGCTTCCCGGTTTTCAACCTCCTGGTTGATGAAGGGCGCTATTATGGCTTTCCGGTTCACAGTGTGCCCGGCTTTAAGTTCGGTAAGTATCATCATTTTGAAGAATACGGCGATCCCGAACTGATCGACCGCGAGGAGTATGATTACGATGAAGAAATGTTGCGCGAGTTTGCCATGCGCTATTTCCCGGAAGGCTGCGGCCCAACGATGTCGCTGGCTTCTTGTATGTTCACCAACACAGTAGATGGTCATTTCATCATCGATCAGCATCCCATTTACCCGCAAATCTCGTTTGCCGCCGGTTTTTCCGGCCACGGCTTTAAATTCGCCAGCGTCATCGGCGAGGTTATGGCCGATTTAGCCGAGCGCGGCGATACCCGACACAACATCGAGCTATTCCGATTGGATCGGTTTAGTGGTGGACGCGGGTCAGCGATTAGCGGTCAGCGGTCAGCGGTTAGCCGTCAGCCGTTAGCAGGCAACAAGCAGTACAGCGTTCGTTCGCGTCGCGACCGACGTGTGATAGCGGGCCAACACAGAGATAACGGCAATCTTTATCACCATTCTGTATTTGCTGAGGATGGTGCAGATGCAATTAAGCCGTTTTGGTAAACTCTAGTAGAACAAGTCGCTGACTTGTTCACCCGGACAAATCAGCGATTTGTCCTACGAAACGTTATTCTATCTAAAAAGGTAAATACGTGTCTCTAACACCCTGGAAAACTCTATCACGCTCAACCATATTCAGCCATAGCAAATGGCTCACCGTCGAGAACCACACCATCGAACTGCCAAATGGCGAGATTTTAGAAGATTGGGCCTGGGTTATTACGCCTGACTTTGTTAATGTGGTGGCGGTTACAGAAGACAATCGTTTTATTTTATTTCGACAGACCAAATACTGTGTTGATGACGTCTCGCTGGCTCCGGTAGGTGGTTATTTAGACTCTGGTGAGGATGCTTTGGGTGCAGCTAAGCGTGAGTTGTTGGAAGAGACAGGACATGAAGCTGCGGAGTGGACTCATTTGGGACACTATTGTGTTGATGGAAATCGCGGGGCAGGAACAGCGCATTTGTTTTTGGCGCAAGGGGCACGCCAGGTAACCCATCCCATCGCGGATGATCTGGAAGATCAAAAACTGCTGTTTCTCAGTCAAACCGAGGTCGAGCAAGCGTTAATGGCTGGCGAGTTTAAGGTTGTGTCATGGACGGCGGCGATTGCACTCGCCTTGCGCGTTTTAGGCTCAAACCATTAAAGCTGTTTATGTTGTAACCCGCAGATGGGGGTCAAGAATCATTTGGCATAACACTGAACTTATGGTATGATGCCGATGACCGGAAATTAAGTTCACCTATAAATTACCTACCTGTATTATTGTCGCAATTTGATATATCAATTAGATATCTCACACTTGTGTACCAAAATATTGTTGACTTCCAATGCTCTTCCTAACAAGGTCATACTGCCTAAATAGTGAGGCAGTTGTTGTATTGACCTCTTGTAAAAAACATAATTCCCCTGTTATTTTGTAGCGTAAGTAGATGTGTCATTCGAATTGAGAGAGGTAGCTTGGTAAATCTTTTGATTTACTTCGCTTTCTTCAATTTTTACCTTTGGTTTGAATGAATTCGATACCGAATAGAGAAGGAGGTTAAACCCTACCCAGCTATTAAACTGTTCCTGAGTTGCTCTTAATATCTATCGATAGCAGAATTTACGATCGGCAAAATCTGGTAATAGAAAAGATCGGTGATGGAAGACAATGTAATGTTGTCCTACGCCTCCCCTGTATCGAGAGGAGAGATGATAGATTTAAAAAATCGTAAATTCATAAAAGAGATACTGCAAATAAGCTTACTAACAAGGAGGAAAGTTAATTATGAAGAAGCCTCAGATTTCTGAAAAGTATATGGAGAAAATCCATCCCGCTATTCCCGACGCTTACCAGAAATTAAAAGAAGGGCGTGTCAGCCGGCGAGACTTTATGCGATTTGCCACATTATTAGGTCTATCGGCAGGCGCAGCATCCATCGCCGCGCAGTGTGGTGCTCCGGCTCAACCCGCTGCCCCGGCCGCTGAAAGTGGTGCCCCCGCTACGGAAGAAGCGGCGGCTGCCTCCAGCGGAGCCATCAAGCGCGGTGGTACCTGGACCAGCTCTATGCAGCTTCAGCTTCTCGATCACCCGGCGCGTCTCTCGTGGGTTGAGGGTGCCAACATTGTTCGCCAATTTGGCGAATACCTGACCGAAACCGGCCCCGATAACATTACCCGCCCCTACCTGCTTGACCGTTGGGAAGCCAGCGATGATGTTAAAACCTGGGATCTTTACCTGCGGGAAGGCATCACCTTTAATAATGGCGATCAATTTACCGCCGATGACGTCATCTTTACCTTCGGTGAATGGCTTAACCCTGATGTCGGCTCATCGATGCTGGGGCTGCTCTCCTACCTGAGCGGTATCCAAGATGTTGAAAAGGTTGATGACTATCACATTCGCCTCAATCTACAAACGCCCAATATTGGCGTGCCGGAGCATTTGTTCCACTATCCGGCCATCGTTCTGCATCGCAATTTTGAAGGCGATATCATTAAGCAGCCGGTTGGTACAGGCGCTTTCTTGCTGGAAGAATATGCTGAAGGTGAACGGGCTGTCTTTAAGCGTCGCGAAGATTACTGGCGCATGGGCGAAGACGGCAGCCCGCTGCCCTATCTGGACGAACTGATTTACGTCTCTACCGATAAAGATGCCGGTGTGGCCGCTCTCCAATCAAAGCAGGTTAACTCATTGTATGACCCACGCCCCAGTGACTTCCAGGCGCTAAAAGATGTACCCGGCCTGACCGTACGACCGGTTAGTACAGCGCAGTGTCTTGTCTTGCGCATGCGGGTTGATGTTGAACCCTGGACCGACGTTCGCGTGCGTAACGCACTGAAGATGTGCCAGGATCGTGAGAAGATTATGCAGTTGGCCTACTTTGGTGAAGGTGACTTGTCGATTGATGCACACGTGGCTCCGGTTCACCCTGCCTACTGCCCTAAAGACATCCCGGCCTATGATCCCGAAGGCGCTAAAGCCCTGCTGGCCGAAGCGGGTTACCCTGACGGTTTGACCGTGACGCTGGCAACCAAAAACGACCAGCAAGAGCCGGAACTGGCGCAGGCGCTAAAAGAACTCGCCGCCGCCGGCGGTTTTGACATCCAACTGGATATCACCGACCCAAGTGGCTACTGGGATCGCTGGACCGAAGTTGATCTGGGCATCACCTCCTGGACTCACCGACCGCTCGATACGATGGTATTGCCACTGGCTTACATTAAAGAAGCTATCGGTGCCTGGAACGAAACGCGCTGGACAGATGATGAGTTTGAATCACTGTTACGTGAAGCAGAAGGTACGTTGGATGTGGAAGCTCGACGCGATCTCATGTGCCAAATCGAGGACATTATGCAAGAACGTGGCCCGATTGGGAACAGCTTCTGGAAGAAAATTTGGAACATCACCAGCTCCGAATTCCAAAATGTTCAGGCCCACCCCACGGCCTATGACTTGATGTACGAAGTTTGGAAAGAAGACGCCTAAATAGATGACATAGGAACGGCTTGCGGAAATTTGGCAAGCCGTTCCTTTATCATCGGCCTCTGTTACCCCTATCATCTAAAATGCAGCGGTTGCATTTTTCTTACGACAACGCAAAACAGCATCACTTCATCCTTAAAGGGCGTTCAATGTTATCAGTTCGCCCGGTTGGTTCTTAGGAGAAACTTATGGCTCGATTTATTATACGGAGTTTAATTTCAACCCTTATTACCCTTATCATTGTATCCGTTGCCTTATTTTTGCTGCTTGAAGTTGGCAGTGGCGATATTACAGTGAAAATTCTTGGTGTTTTTTCAACCCCAGAACAGCGGGCTTCTTATCGTAACCAATTGGGCTTAGATGATCCGGTTTACCTGCGCTATGTCGATTGGTTAATTGGCAACAAGTGGCGAGCTGAGCGAAATGTGGGATATAACCTGGTTACCGTAGCTGACCCGCAAACGGGTGAGGATACATGGTGGGCTGATGTCGATGGCCAGTTAATCCGCTGGTCGCTGGAAGAAGGCAAATTGATGAAATTGACTCGTCAGGAGGACGGTTCAACCGTAGCCAGCCCGGCTGATGCTGTCTGGACTGCTGATGAGAGTGGGCAGGAAAGCTTTTGGGGCGTTGATGATAAAAACAACGCCGTAAAATGGGTTCGGGGTGAAGGTGCCGAAGTTTGGGTGCTGACCAAAGCCGGTCTGCGTAAAGAAGGCGATGGCCCGCAAGATTATATCCCCCTGCGCAAGGGTCTTATTCGAGGTGATGCCGGTAAATCGTTGCAGTATGGTCGTCCGGTATCGGTTACTTTGTGGCCTCGGGTGCGCAATACACTTGTTTTGGCCGGGGTAGCCTTTTTGGTGGTTATGCCTCTCGCTTTGGTATTTGGCATCATCGCCGGGATTAATGAAGGCAAGCCCATTGATCGCTTTATCTCGGTGACCAGTCTGGGGGCTACGGCTACACCGGAATTTGTGACCGGTATTTTCTTGATCCTCATCTTTGGTATCTGGCTCCAATGGCTGCCGGCTGTGGCTATTTTTACCAGCGCCGATGCCGTTTTTCAAAACCCCACATTGTTGGCTTTGCCGGTGCTGACGCTAACGGCTGTTGAACTGGGCTATGTCATCCGTATGACGCGAGCCAGTATGGTCGAGGTGATGGGATCGCCCTACATTCGAACAGCGATTTTAAAGGGTATGCCCTATTGGCGGGTTGTC